>DASRJN010000046.1:0-14821 GCA_035649455.1 Acidimicrobiales bacterium | reverse complement strand
CGGACGTCCAGGCGCTTGATGCGGTCGAGCACCGCATCGGGGCTGGGCTGGGCCATCTCGCCCACGATCCGACCGTCCGCCAGGAACAGCACGTGGTGGGCGTGGGCCGCGGCGGTGGGGTCGTGGGTGACCATCACGATGGTCTGCGACAGGCCCTCGACGGCGTCGCGCATGAAGGCCAGGATCTCGGCGCTGGCCCGGCTGTCGAGGTTGCCCGTGGGCTCGTCGGCGAAGATGATCGCGGGCCGGCTGGCGATGGCCCGGGCCACCGCCACCCGCTGCTGCTGCCCGCCGGACAGCTCCGCCGGCCGGTGGTGCATCCGGGACCGCAGGCCCACCGTGTCGAGCACGTAGGCGAGCCAGCGCTGGTCGATGCGCCGGCCGGCGAGCGCCTGGGGCAACGTGATGTTCTCCAGCGCGGTGAGCGTGGGGACCAGGTTGAACGCCTGGAACACGAAGCCGACGCGGTCCCGTCGCAGCCTGGTGAGGGCCCGCTCGGACAGCGTGGCGAGATCGACGTCGCCGATGAAGGCGCGCCCCGACGTGAGCGCGTCGAGCCCGGCGGTGCAGTGCATGAGCGTCGACTTGCCCGAGCCCGACGGGCCCATGATGGCGGTGAAGCGGGCGGCGGGGAAGCCGACGGTGACGTCGTGGAGGGCGGTCACGGCCGTGTCGTCCTGGCCGTAGACCTTGGTGGCGTTGACGGTGCCGGCGGCGACGAGGTCGCGGCGCGCTATTGACCGCGACGTCGGTATCCCCCTCACACCTCCGCAACATATAACGGAACGGGCGTGGGTGCGCCCGTTCCGTCGTAGCTCAGGTGGGCTGCTTCACCAGCCTCAGGTAGGGCTTCTTGGTCTCCCAGCCCTCCGGGAAGCGCTCCTTGGCCTCCTCGTCGGAGACGGCCGGGATGATGATCACATCCTCGCCCTGCTGCCAGTCCGCCGGCGTGGACACCTTGTGCTTGGCCGTGAGCTGCAGGGAGTCGATGACCCGCAGCAGCTCGTCGAAGTTGCGGCCCGTCGATTGCGGGTAGGTGAGCGTGAGCTTGACCTTGTTGTCGGGCCCGATCACGAACACCGAGCGCACGGTCACCGTGTCGCTGGCGTTGGGGTGGATCATGTCGTACAGGTCCGACACCCGCTTGTCGGGGTCGGCGATGAGCGGGTAGTTGAGGGCCGAGCCGGTGACATCCAGGATGTCCTGGCTCCAGCCCTGGTGGTCGGTGAGGCCGTTGACCGACAGCCCGATGACCTTGACGTTGCGCTTGTCGAACTCGGGCTTGAGCGCCGCCACCCGACCGAGCTCGGTCGTGCACACCGGCGTGAAGTCCTTCGGGTGGGAGAACAGGACCGCCCAGCTGTCGCCCTTCCAGTCGTAGAAGTCGATCTCGCCCTCGGTCGTCTCGGCGGTGAAGTTCGGTGCGTCGTCGCCAAGTCGAATCGCCATGTGAATCCTCCAGGATCGCTGCGCGGCGCAGCCTAGCCAGGGCAATCGTAAAAGGCGACCCGCCGGGTCGGGTATGTCCACCCTCGGGTGGCGAATGTCACGTACTATGTCAAGCTGATGCTTGGTATAGTTAGCGCATGACAATCCTCACCACCGTCACCGACGCCGAGGCGAAGGTCGTGGACGCCGTCCGCGAGCTCCAGGGGCCCGTCGTCGAGTATGTGCGCAAGGGTGTGGACCTGGCCGGCGAGCGCCTGCCCAAGGTCAGCTACCCCGCCACCTTCCCCAAGCCCGTCGAGGTGCTCGACTCGCAGTACGAGTTCGTCACCGCCCTGCTCGCGGCGCAGCACGACCTGGTCAAGGCCGTCACCGAGACCGTCGCTCCGCTGTACGGCGCCCAGGCCCCCAAGGCCAAGGCCGCCAAGGCCGCCAAGGCGACCAGGTCCGCCGCCTGAGTCTCGCCTACACCCGCTCTTCCTGAGCGCCCGAGCCGCCCGGTCCCCCTCTGCCGGGCGGCTCGTCGCGTCCGGTCACGGCGCGTTGGCCTCGACGTAGCTGTGGTACACGGCCAGCAGCGCCTGCTTCTGGTCGTCGGTCAATCGGGGGTCGGCCCGCACCGCGTCGGCCACAGTCGGGGCCTCGTCCGCCTCGTCGTGCCCGTCGAGCATGCCGGCCTGGACCATCAGCGCCTCGGCCGACATGTTGAGCGCGGTGGCGATGGCCTTGAGCACCCGCACCGACGGCTCGTGCAGCCCGCGTTCCAGTTGGGACAGGTACGGATTGGAGACGTTGGTGTGGCGTGCAAGGTCCCGCAGGGACATCTCGGCGTGCATGCGCTGCTCCCGGATGACCCGCCCGAGGCGTTCGAGCTGGGCCTTGCCCACCTCCCGAGCGCTCGGTCCCGGCGGGTCGGTCACTTCAGTGCCCGCCGTGGACCTCAGCCTCGGCCTCCGGCTCGGGGGCCGAGGGCTCCAGGTGGGCAGGCACGTCGTCGTCGGGAGGCACCTGGGTGCGGAAGATGTCGGGCTCGAGGTACATCACGCGGGCGGTCGGCACGTTGCGCCGCACGTTGGACTCGATCCGGTTCACCGCCTCGGCCACCTCCGGCACCGAGAGCCCGTCGACCAGCTCGATCTTGGCCCCCACCAGCAGCTCGTCGGGCCCGATGTGCTCGGTGCGCATGTGGATGAGCCGCTGGACGCTGGGCTCGACCTCGATGGCGGCCGCGATCTTCTCCTGGTCGGTCTGGGTGGCGGCCTCGCCGATGAGCAGGCCCTTCATCTCGCTGGCGAGCACGAACGCGATCACGATGAGCAGCAGGCCGATGAGCAGCGTGCCGATGCCGTCCCACACCGTTTCGCCGGTGAAGTGGGACAGGGTGATGGCGCTGAGGGCGATCACCAGGCCGGTGAGGGCACCGAGGTCCTCCAGCAGCACGACCGGCAGCTCGGGCTGCTTGGTGCGGCGGATGAAGGCCCACCACCCGAGCTGGGGGTCCTTCACCCGCTTGGACTCGATCACCGCGGTGCGGAAGGAGAAGCCCTCCATGACGATGGCCGCCACGAGGATGATCACGGCCACGTTGAGCGACTCGAGCTCGTGCGGGTTGCTGATCTTGAGGATGCCCTCGTAGACGGCGAACATGCCGCCCAGGCTGAACAGGATCATCGCCACCACGAACGACCAGAAGTACCGCTCGCGCCCGTAGCCGAATGGGTGGTCGGGCGTCGCGGCCCGCTGCGCTCGCTTGCCGCCGAACAGCAGCAGCACCTGGTTGCCCGAGTCGGCCACCGAGTGGACGGCCTCGGCCAGCATCGAGCCCGCCCCCGTGAGCAGGAAGCCGACGAACTTGGCGATGGCGATGCCGACGTTGGCCAGGAGCGCGGCGATGACCGCTCTGGTCCCGTGTCCAGCTCCTGCCATGACTGCAACCTAGTGGACCCGCCGGCCGGCGCTACGTTGCCGCTCATGGACTATGCGCAGCGGATCGACGCGGTCGCAGCCGAGCTGTCGGCCATCGTCTCGGCGGTGGCGGCCGGGGACCCGAGCGCCCGCGTGCCGACTTGCCCCGACTTCTCCCTGGACGACCTGGCGGCGCATGTGGGCGAGTTCTGCGGGTTCTACTCCCACGTGCTGTGCGAGGGCACCGGCCGCCCCAAGACCCCGTACTCGACCGAGGTCGATCCCGAGGGTCGGGCGGCGTGGCTGGCCGAGCTGGCCGGCCACCTGGTGACCGAGCTGCGGGCCGCCGGTCCCGAGCAGGAGGTGTGGACCTGGCACCCGACCGACCACACCGCGACGTTCGTGGCTCGGCGCGCCAATCACGAGACGGCGATCCATCGCGTCGACGCCCAGCTGGCTGCCACGGGTGGTGCTGCTGAGGTCGCGCCGGCCGCGTTGGCCGCGGACGGCATCGAGGAGGTGTTCATGCTGGCGGCGACGGCGGCGGCCGATCCCCGCACCGCCGGCCGGCGCGAGCCCGATGCCCGCCACGGCCAGACCTTGGGCCTGGAGGCCACCGACCACGAGGCCGCCGCCTGGCTGATCCGCCTCGACGCCGGGGGCATGCGGGCTGCCCGGGGCACCGGCCCCGCCGACCTGACCCTCCGGGGCACGGTCAGCGACCTGGAGATGACCCTGTACCAGCGCCCGGCCCGGGGCCCGCTCGAGCGAATCGGCGATCCCGCGGTGCTCGATTTGTTCTACCGCGAATTCACCTTTGCCTGAACGCATTCTGTGGGTGACCTGTGAGGCCACTTGTGGGGAACCGCGGCCGTCCTGGGGATGAACCGGAAATGTCTGGGGACGACCCTGGGGATTGCGAGATAGCGCTTGACGTGGGCTTTCGCGGTCTGCAAGATGCCGCTATCCACCACGGCAGTTCGAGCCGACGACAGGAACCGAGGGGTTTCGCCCCGAGGATTCAGTCAGAGGAGCGGGCAGTCTGGGGGAACGACAGGTAGCCGATGGAGAGTCTGATGTGGTGTAAAAGCCACTGACAGCCCTCCAAGCCACCTCGGGGGCTCGCTTCCGGGTGGTGGGTGTCGGAGCCGGCGGGCGCCGCCGGTGAAGGGCCAGAGCCGCCTGTCGAACAGGATGGCCCCGAGCAGCGGACCGGCTAGCTCCGGTCTGAAGCTCGGGGCCTTCCGTGTGTACGCCCCCGAGCGTAGCGAGCCCTACCGCGAACGCGGTGGACACCGAACCGCCCACGAGCCCCGGCGCCGCACGGGAAGCCCCCCGGCGCCGGGTGCTCTGGATCTCCATCCGCCGCGGCGCTGCGCACCCCTCGCCGGAGCCGGATGCTCACAATTGCGCGTGGGCGTCGAGCACGTGGGCGACGGCGGCCGTGACCTTCCGGGCCGTGGGCAGGTGGAGGAACTCGTTGGGGCCGTGCGCGTTCGATCCCGGGCCCAGCAGGCCGGTCACCAGGAACTGGGCGGCGGGGAAGCGGGCCCCCAGCATGCCCATGAACGGGATGGTGCCGCCCTCGCCCAGCGAGCGGGCCGGCTGGCCGAACGTGGCGACCGATGCCCGCTCGACGGCCCGGGCCAGCCAGGGGGCGTCCGGGGGCGCGTGCCATCCCGGCTCGGCCGAGCCCCGCCGCACGGTCACGTGGGCGCTGTAGGGCGGGTCCGCGGTCAGCCACCGCTCGACGGCGTCGGCCGCCGCCGCGGCGTCGGCGGTGGGCGGCACGCGGATCGACAGCTTCACCGCGGTTCGGGGCCGCAACACGTTGCCCGCCTCCTCCGGCAGGGGCGCACCGCTGATGCCCACCACTTCGAGCGACGGCTCCCAGGTCCGGGCGACGAGCAGCTGCTCGGTGGTGGGCCGTACCGGTTGCGTCTCGCCCGCGAACGGGTAGCGATCGGCGAAGTCGCCCAGGTCGTGGGCCGTGGCGGCGATCTGGCGCAGCCGCTCGTCGGGGATGTCGACGTGCAGCTCGCGAGGGATGAGATGCCCGGTGTGCACGTCCTCGATGCGGCCGATCAGCTCGCGCAGGATGCGGAAGCTGGAGGGCACCACCCCGCCCGCCATGCCGGAGTGCACCCCCTCGGTCAGCACCTCGACCTCCAGCACCATGTCGAGCAGGCCTCGCAGTGAGGTGGTGGTCCACAGCCGGTCCCAGTCGCCGCACCAAGAGTCGAGGGCGATGACCAGCGACGGGGAGCCCAGCCGGTCGCCGAGGGCCTCGAGATGGGCGGGCAGGTCGGGGCTGCCCGACTCCTCGCTGGCCTCGATCAGCACGATGGCGCGGCTGTGGGACCCGCCCGCGGCCCGCACCGCCTCCAGCGCGGTCAGGGCCGAGAACGTCGAGTAGCCGTCGTCGGCCCCGCCCCGCCCGTAGAGCCTGTCACCCTCGATGACCGGCTCCCAGGGGCCGAGGCTCTCGCGCCAGCCGGTGAAGGGCGGCTGCTTGTCGAGGTGCCCGTAGAGCAGGACCGTGTCCCCGGGCCGTCCGCTCCCCGCCGGCGGGACGTCGATGAGCAGCAGCGGGGTGCGGCCCGGCAGCTCCTGCACCTCGACCTTGGCCCCGGCCAACGCGGCGCTGGTCCGGGCCTCGCACCATTGGCGCAGCAGCTCGGTGGCGCGCGCCATGTGGCCCTCCTCGGCCCAGGCCGCGTCATAGGCCACGGAGACGTTGGGGATGCGGATGTAGTCATGGAGCACCGGGACTATGTCCTGGTCCCAGGTCTGGTCGACGTGGGCGGTGGTGGCCTGCGGGTCGAGCGTCACGAGGACGATTCAAGCACTCCGCTACGTGGTCGCTCGGCGAAGGCCAGCGCCAGGACCGCGGCGGCCAGCACCGCGGCCGATGCCACCGCCTCGATCTCCCTCCCGAGGGGGATCATCGCGAGCGCCACCACCAGCGCCGCCAGGCACGGATTGCCTGGTCGCGAGCCCCGCCGCAGCCTGATGCCCGCCAGGGCTCCCAGGTACAGGGCCACCCCGCCCGCGAAGGCCGCCGCGAACACGGGGTCGAGCGGTTCGCGCCGGTGCAACAACGCCTCGTGGATCCCCACGGCCGCGAACACGACCCCGAGCACCAGGGGGACGTGCAGGTAGCTGTAGACGTCCCGGGCCATCCGCGCCTGGTCCACCCCCTCGGCCGCGGTCAACGCGGCCTCGTCCTCCTCGGCCTCGTGGTCGAAGTACACCCACCACAGGCCCACGAGCAGGCCCATGATGATGAGGGCGGTGCCGGCCAGGCCCCAGTCCACCGAGATGTCGCCGGCCGAGCCGATCGCCACCACCGACTCGCCGAGGGCGATGATCACGATGAGGCCGTGGCGCTCGGCCAGGTGGGCGGGATGGACGCCGAACCCGGCCACGCCGGTCAGGTACGGCCCGGCGTAGCTGATCGCCACCGCCGCCACCCACAGGACCGGCCGGGCGGTGCCTTCGACCATGCCCGCCACCACCAGCAGCAGCGCCGCTCCGATGTTGGTGGGGACCAGGCGCAGGATGGCGGCCCGGGTGGTCTCCGGGTTCTCACCCGCCACCGCGAACAGCACGGTGTGCAGCACCATGACCAGCAGGAAGCCCAGGGCGAAGGCGACGCCGCCGTCCTCCCAGGCGGTGGGCACGGCCAGGGCGGTGACCAGCATGGCCGCGCTCGCGCACAGCACGACGCGGGCCAGCTTCGCGCTCATGGGCACCGCGTTGGTCAGCCAGGCGTAGGAGCCCCAGGCCCACCACAGCACCAGGAAGATCAGTGCCCCCCGCCCGAGGTTGGCGGCCGTGGGCCCCTCGGTGATGGTCCCGGTGATCTGGGTGAACCCGAACACGAAGACCAGGTCGAAGAACAGCTCCAGCGGCGAGACGCGGGGCTCGGGGGGTGCGTCGATGGCCTCCATGGCGGCACAGTGTGCCGCGGGATGCGCTAGTCCCCGAGCGGTTGGCTCGGGGTGAAGGCGACCGGCATGGTCTCGTAGCCGGAGACGAAGTTGGCGGGTCGGGGCTTCAGGTCGGCCTCGCCGGTCACGCCGTCGCCCAGCCGCAGGTCGGGGAGCCGCTCGGCCAGCCGGTCGACCATGGTGGTCAGCTCCAGCCGGGCCAGGCTGTTGCCGAGGCAGAAGTGGGGGCCGAAGCCGAAGGCCACGTGCTCGTTGGGCAGGCGGCGCATGTCGAAGCGGAACGGCTCGGCGAACACGTCCTCGTCGCGGTTGGCCGACGGGTACAGCAGCAGCAGCTTGTCGCCCTCGGCCAGGCGCTGGCCGCCGAGCTCGACGTCTCGGGTGACCGTGCGGGCCATGTTCTTGATGGGGCTGACCCAGCGCAGCATCTCCTCGACCGCCGTGGGGATCAGCGACCGGTCGGCCACGAGGTCGGACCACTGGTCGGGGTGGGCGATCATCTGGTACATGCCGCCGGAGATGACGTGGCGCGTGGTCTCGTCGCCTCCGATCAGGATGAGCAGCGACTCGTGCACGAGGCTCTCCTCGTCGAGCCGGTCGCCGTCCACCTCGGCGTGGACGAGCACGCTCATCAGGTCGTCGCGGGCCTCGGCGCGCCGCTCGGCGATCACCCGCCGCGCGTAGCTCTGGTAGCCCTCGAAGGCGCTCGCCGCGGCGACCATGGCCTCGGCGTCCTCGATGCCGACCAGCGCCCGCATCATGTCGTCCGACCAGCGCATGAGGTCGGCCCGGTCCTCGGGGGCCACGCCCAGCGCGTCGCCGATCATGATGAGGGGGAGGGGCGCGGCGATGTCCCACACGAGGTCGCAGGTGCCCTGCTCGCACACCGCGTCGATGATCGTGTCGCATACCTCGCGGACCTTGGCCGCCTGGTCCCGCACCTGGCGGGGGGTGAAGCCCCGGTTCACCAGCTTGCGCCGGTGCCAGTGGTCGGGGTCGTCCATGTCGATCATCATCGGCAGGCCGGGTACCGCCGGCCGGATGCCGCCCGCGCTGGAGAACACCTCGGGAGCGCGGGACACCTGGCGCAGGTCGTGGTAGCGGGCGATGCCCCACACCCCGCCCCGCTCGTCCCAGTAGACCGGGGCGTTCTCGCGCATCCAGGTGAGGGCAGCATGGGGGTCGGCCCAGAACGTGCCCGCCACCAGGTCGACGGCCGCGCTCGTCGGATGGTCGGCGATCCTTCCCATGGCGCCGGAGTCTGACACAGCCGTCAGCGACGCCGCCGTACCAGAAGTTGCGCGGGCCGCTACGTCATCCTGGCGAACCTTCGCCGTACGGCTGCTCCTCGCTGGTGACCTGGTGGTCAGCTGCCAGATCGCGGACTCTTGGGCTGTGGCGAGCGCCGAATCCGCTCGGCCTCTTAGGGTCGCAGGGTGACCGATCCCGCCTGGGCTGCGCATCTTCCGCCGGGGACCGACCCCGCGGCCGTCGACCTGCTGGCGTCCGGGACCCTGCCCGCGGCCTGGTCCGCCCACTGGCGCGCCCATCCCGAGCGGCCCGTCGTCCGGGATCCGCGGGGCGACTGGGCCACCGGGGCCGACCTGCTGGCCCACACCGCGAGGGTGGCCGGCCGGCTTGCTGCCGCGGGAGTGCGACCCGGCGACCGGGTGCTGCTGTCGGGCCCCGCCTCGGTCGATCTGGTGGTGGCCCACTGCGCCGCCCTGCGGGCCGGATACGTGGTCGTGCCGGTGAACGCCGCCTACACGCCGCGGGAGTTGGAGGTGATCGCTCGCGACGCCCAGCCGCGGGCGGCGCTGCTGGACGACGAGGCACTGCGGGCGGCGGCCGGGGCTGTCGATCCCGCGATGGTGGTCACGGGGACGGCGGTGGACCTGCCCGACGGCCCGCCCCCGCCGCTGGACGCGCTCGACGCCGGGGCCCCGGCGCTGCTGCCCTACACGTCGGGGACCACGGGGTCGCCCAAGGGCGCGCTGCTGTCGCACGGCAACCTGCTCGCCAGCGCCGAGGGCCTGCGGCTGGCGTGGCGGTGGAGCGAGCGGGACTGCCTGATCCTCTGCCTGCCGCTGTTCCACATGCACGGGCTGGGCGTAGGCGTGCACGGGACGCTGCTGGCCGGGGCGCGCATGGTCCTCCAGACCCGCTTCGAGGTCGACGAAGTGCTGGCGGTGGCGGGTGACGCCGGCGTGGGCGCGACGCTTTTCTTCGGCGTGCCCACCATGTACGCGCGGCTCGCCGAGGCGCCCGACCTGAGCCCGCTGCGGGGGCTGCGGCTGTGCGTGTCCGGGTCGGCCGCGCTGGCGGCCGACCTGCACGCCCGACTCGTGGACCGCAGCGGCCAGGCCGTGCTCGAGCGCTACGGCATGACCGAAACCGTCATGCTCGTGTCCAACCCGGCGGACGGCGAGCGGCGCCCGGGCACGGTCGGCCTCCCGCTGCCCGGGGTCGAGGTGCGGCTCGACCCCGGCACCAGCGAGATCCTGGTGCGGGGGCCCAACGTGTTCTCCGGCTACTGGGGGCGGCCCGAGGCCACCACCGACGCCTTCACCCCCGACGGCTGGTTCCACACCGGCGACATCGGGGCCTGGGACGAGGCCGGCTACCTGGCCATCGTGGGGCGGGCCAAGGAGCTGATCATCACCGGGGGCTACAACGTCTATCCGCGGGAGATCGAGGACGTCCTACGGGCGCATCCGGGTGTCGTCGACGTGGCCGTCGTGGGGACGCCGTCGGCCGAGTGGGGCGAGGTGGTGACCGCCTACATCGAGGCAGGGCCCGGGTTCGATCCTGCCGGCCTGGGGGAGTGGGCGGCCGAGCGGCTGGCCCCCTACAAGCGGCCCCGCCTGCTGCACGAGGTTGCTGCGCTGCCCCGCAACGCCATGGGCAAGGTGGTGCGCGACCGCCTCGTCCCGCCCGAGGCGGAGGCTGACTGAGCCACCCCCACTCGAAACCTGATGTTGATACGTGCGGTGAACACGGCATGATGCCTGGGTGACGCGCGCCGACACGGCCACCGATGGGGGCCAAGCCGCCCCCGCGGCATCCGGTCCGCGTCCCAAGGTGGTGAACCTGTCCGACACGGCCGCGACCGACGTGTCCCTCACCGGCGGCAAGGCCGCCGCCCTGGCCCGGGCCCAGGTGGCCGGGCTGCGCACCCTCGGCGGGCTGGTCCTGACCACCGCGTTCTGCCACGACATCGACGCCGGCGCACCGGTGGCCGGGCACCCCGCGGTGCGGGAGGCGTTCGACGAGGCCGGCGGCGAGGACCGCGACCTCGTGGCCCGCAGCTCGTCACTGGTGGAGGACACGGCCGAGTCGTCGATGGCCGGGCAGTTCGCCTCGGTGATCGGTGTCCACGGGTTCGATGAGTTCGTCACCGCGGTGGAGGTGGTGCTGGCCTCGCGGGAGCGGGCGGGCGCCGAGGACCACGCCATCGCCGTGCTGGTCCAGCCCCTGCTCGACCCCGACGTGGGCGGGGTCATGTTCGGGGTGGACCCGGTGTCGGGGCGGTCGGACCGCCGGGTGGTGACCGCGGTGCGCGGTGGCCCCGAGCCGCTGGTGTCCGGCGAGGTCGACGGTTCGCGGTACCTGCTGGATCCCGACGGCGCGTCGCTGTCCTTCACTGCCAACGACGGGCCGCGCCTGGCCCGCCCGCGGCTGCGGGCCCTGGCCCGGCTGGCCACCGACGTGGCCGCGACCTTCGGCGGCCCGCAGGACGTCGAGTGGGCCATCGGGCGGGACGAGATGCTGTGGCTGCTCCAGTCGCGGCCGGTGACTACCGAGGTGCGGGGCGTCCCCCGGGGCCCGGTCTACGGGCCGGGGCCGGTGGCCGAGACGTTCCCCGAGCCGCTGACCGAGCTGGAGCGCGACCTGTGGGTCCCGCCGCTGCAGGAGGCCGTGCGGGAGGCGGTCCTGCTGGCGGGAGCGGCGTCGCGCAAGGAGGTCGACGCCAGCGACGTGGTGGTGGCCATCGAGGGGCACGTGGCCATCGACCTGATGCTGGCGGGCGAGATCCCGCGGCCTCACCCGGTCCGGCAGAAGCTGAACCCGATACCGGCGATGGCCCGGCTGCGGGGCGCCTGGCGGGTCGGGCGGCTGCGTGCCGCGCTGCCGCGCCTGTCCGAGCATCTGCTCGACCGGGTTGACGCCGATCTGGAAGCGGTGCCGGCGCTGCCGGAGCTCACCTCCCGGCAGCTGATCGCCCTGCTGCACCGCAGCCGCACGATCCTGCGGGCGCTGCACGCCCACGAGATCCTCATGGGGATGCTGACCAACACGGGCGGCAACCGCATGACGGGCGCGTCGGTGGCGCTGCGGGTGCTGGTCGAGGCGCGGGAGGACGGGCTGTCCGACGTGGAGATCCTCAACCGCAGCCCCATCGTGCTGGCGCTGGTCGCCCCCCGGGTGGCGCCGCGGCCCGAGCTGCCGGCCGAGGCGACGGCCATCAACCTCGGGCCCGACGGAGACAGCGGCAACGACAACGGCATCCTCCGGGAGGCGCTGCGGCTGCGGGTGCGGTGGATGCACGAGCTGTCGGGGCGGGCCGCCTGGGCGTTGGGGGAGCGGTTGGCGGCCAGCGGCGAGCTGACCGAGCCGGGCCTGATCCGGCACATGAACCTCGAGCACGTCGAGGCGGTCGCCACCAACCGGGCCGTGGTGGTGCCGGCGCTGGTGGCGTCGCACGAGCACGACTTCGGCGCCCCGCTGCCGGCGTGGTTCCAGATCTCGGACATCGGCCGGCCCATCCGGGCCCAGTGCGCGTCGGAGGTGGGTGGCGGTACCGGCGCGGGCGGCGGCGTCGGGGCCGGCCCCGTCACCTACGACACCGCGGACCCGCCCAACGGCTCGGTCCTGGTGACCACGACGCTGACCCCGGGGCTGGGGCCGCTGCTGTCACGCTTGAACGGGATCGTGGCCGAGACCGGCTCGGTCCTGTCGCATCTGGCCATCCTGGCCCGGGAGAGTCAGGTGGCCACCGTGGTGGGCTACGCCCGTGCCACCGCCGACCTGCCCGAGGGCGCCGTCGTCGAGGTCGACGGCGAGAGCGGCCGGGTCACCATCCAATCGCAACCGGAGTCGCAGTCGGAGGCGTCCCCATGAAGACCATCGCCTGGCTGGCCGGCATCGGAACCCTCCTCGCGGCGGGGGCCTACATGCTGGTCTCGCTCAACCGCTGGGAGTGGAACCGGGCCCTGTTCTTCGGCCTCATCGTGCTGATCGCCGAGGTGGGCCTGGCGACGGGCCTGGTCCTGCGCCGCCTGGCCCGCCTGGAGCACGCCCAGCACACGGTGGTCGATCCCACGGTGAAGGAGATCCTGCACGCCACCCGGCCGCCGCACCCCGACCGCTTCGCGTGGCTCAAGGAGTCGACGTCGGGCACGACCACCAACGTCTTCATCACCTTCCTGGTCGGCGGCGGCGTGCTCCTGTCGGGCATCGCCTGGATCGTCGACCGGGTCGCCTCGACCACCTCCACCCCGGTGGGCGAGGAGCGCCTGTCACGCGAGCTGGGCAACATCTCGTACCCCCGCGGCGGCCTGCTCGTCGACGACGTGACCGTCCTGGCCCAGGACGTCCCGGGCGCCGACGACGCCCAGATCCGCAAGCTCCTCCGCCGCGCCGGCCACGGCTGATCCTCCGGGTGCCCTGATGCCTCCGACCTCTTCGCCTTCCCGCCCGGGCTCGCCCTCCACCGCCGTGTCTGCCTCGCGCTCCGGGTCCTCCCCGGGGTCCGGCTCCGCCTCCGGGTCTGGCTCCTCCTCCGGGTCCGGCTCCGGCTCCCGCCGGTTCCCCCGCCCCCTGGCGATCCTCGCCGGCGGCGTCGGCCTGGCGATCGGCATGCTGGCGGTCCTCGCCCTGCGCGAAGCCACCCTGTCGACCCACCAGCCCGTCGCCCAGAACTCGCAGACCGAGCTGATCATCAACGCCCGAGTCCGCGGCGCGGAGACGACCCAGTCCCTCGACGAGATCGTCGAAGCCCAGGTCCAAGCCTGCCGCCTGGAGGTCAACTCCGACGTCGTCGGCGAGATCACCCCCACCGGCGACGGCCACTACCGCGCCGTCCTCCGCCCGGCCATGGACGAAACCAACCGCCGCCAATTCCGCGGCTGCGTGGAAGACTGGCTCATCGACCACGTCCGCCTCGACGTGGTCACCCTCCAACCCCTCCCGTAGGCTCGCCCCACCACCATCCAGCCCACGCCCTCGTAGCTCAGGTGGACAGAGCGACCGCCTCCTAAGCGGTAGGCCGCAGGTTCGAGTCCTGCCGGGGGCACGCATGGGTGGCTGCGGAAATACGCCCTGACCTGGGGATTCGTCGAGTCGAGCGTCGCGAGCCCTTGACCGTGAGTAACCGCGAGGCGCCACAGCGCACCCCGAACTGTGGGACGGCTGTGGGACGGGTGTGGGACGGAGGCGAGGGACTCGATGCTCGACATGGACGAGTCACGTCTCCGGAGGGCGCCAGGCGATCAGGACGTCTGGCCTGGTGTAGGCGGGTCTCGCGCACGTCGGCAGCCGCTCCGTCCCGCGCTCGTCCCGCACACAGGTCCCAGGCCGGGCGAGCGGCGTCAACGAGATCGAGTGCCACCTTCGCGCCGTGCATGACACAAGCCCGCGTACACGGCCACCGTGGAGCGTGAAAGTCCCGCGGCCAGAAACTGATGGTGGAAGCCCTCGGCTCGACGTCGGCCGACTTCGCAGAGAAATGGACGTTTCCTGCGGCAGCGAGGTACACGCCCGCGCGTGATTTCAGTCGAGGTCAAGGACGCTCGGCGGACCGCCAGGCGCCCCAACATCGTCGCCGTCCGCCGATGTAAGGACGGCGTCTATGTGGAGCCGTGGACTCGGCGGCCGCCACGGTCGGCTCGACTTCCGGGGAGCCGGAAGTCCGCGACGAGCGCGGCGTGATCGGACGGCCGGGGCCCCGACCGTTCCACGTGGTCGATCCACGTCGTCTCGAGCCGGGCGGCCAGCGCGGGGTCGGCCGCGATGACGTCGAGGCGCATGCCGAGGTCGCGCGCGTACCCCATGCCGAGGTCCCACCACGTGAACCGCCTTGCATGCGGGCCCCACCGGGCGACGTCGACATCGACGAGGCCCGCGTCGACGACCCGTGCGAGCGCGTCCCGCACACGTGGCGTGACGTACACCGAACCAGTGAATGCATCCGGGTGGAACACGTCGCTGTCCGTCGCCGCCACGTTGATGTCGCCGGCAATTAGCAGATGCGCGTCTTCGAGCAGCCACTGCCGCACCCGCTCGGCGAGGGCTTCGAGGAAGCCGACCTTGAACTCGTAGTGCCAGTGCTCGACGGCGCGACCGTGGGGGACGTACACCGACGCCACCCGCAGCGGCTCCGGTGTGGCGACCAGGCAGCTGATGATCCGCGGCTCCCGGTCGAGATGCTCGTCATCGAGTTCACCGGACGCTCGGATGTCCGCAATGGGATGGCGCGCCACCACCGCGACGCCGTTGTAGGCCCGCCCACCGACGTG
>DASRJN010000045.1:0-5389 GCA_035649455.1 Acidimicrobiales bacterium | reverse complement strand
TGGGGTGTCCATGAGCGTGACCGCCAGCGGTCGCCGGCCCAACTCCGACGATCTCGCTACCGGGTACCACCAGCGCTTCGGGAACGCCACGGAGTACGACCCGGTCTCCATGCGCCCATCATGCCCAGGACAGGCCCTAGGACGCGGCGCTGACGTCCTCCGCCGCTTCGCCTTCGCCCGTGTAGGTGGCCCACAGCGCGGCATACGGCCCGCCCGCGGCCAGGAGGTCGTCGTGCGGACCGACCTCGACCACCCGGCCGTGGTCCAGCATGACGATGCGGTCGGCGCGGGCCGCCGACTGGAGCCGGTGGGCGATGAGCAGGGTGGTGCGGCCCTCGCTGACCCGGCCCATGGCCCGCACCACCTGGGCCTCGGTGGCCAGGTCGAGGTTGGCGGTGGCCTCGTCCAGCACCAGGATGGCCGGGTCCACCAGCTGGGCCCGGGCCAGGGCGATGAGCTGGCGCTGGCCGGCCGACAGCGACCGGCCCCGCTCCACCACCGGCTGCAGGTAGCCCGAGGGCAGGTGGCTCACGAACTCGTGGGCGCCCACGGCGCGGGCCGCGGCCTCCACCTCGGCGTCGCTGGCATCCGGGCGGGCGTAGGCGATGTTGTCCCGGACCGTCCCGGTGAACAGGAACGCCTCCTGGGGCACGTAGCCGAGCTGGTTGCGGAAGGCGTGCAGGTCCAGGTCGACCAGCGGCGTGCCGTCGATCAGGACCCGGCCCTCGGTGGGGTCGTAGAGCCGGGCCGCCAGCTTCACGAGCGTCGACTTGCCCGCGCCGGTCTCGCCCACGAACGCCACGGTCTCGCCCGCGGCCACCGTGAGCGAGACGTCCCGCAGCGCCGGCTCGGGCTGCTCGGCGTAGGCGAAGGACACCTCGTCGAACCGGATCTCGCCGTGCAGGCGGCCGGGGTCGACCGGGTGCTCGGCCTCGGGCACCGACACCGGCACCGCCAGCAGATCGTGGATGCGGTCCATCGCCACCCGGCCCTGCTGGTAGGTGTCGAACACCTGGGACAGCTGCTGGATGGGAGCGAACACCGCGGTGAGGTAGAGCACGAAGGCGAACAGCGGGCCGATCTCGAGGCTGCCGTTGCTGACGAGGGCGGCGCCGGCCCACAGCACCAGCACGGTGGCCACGTTGGACAGCATCTCCACGAACGGGAAGTAGGTGGAGGCGATGAGCGTCGAGTCGATGCGGGCCGACCGGTGCTGGCCGGCGACGGTGCGGAACCCGGCCATGTTCCGCTGCTCGCGGGCGAACGCCTGCGCCACCCGCACGCCCGAGATGCTCTCGGCCAGGTTGGCGTTGACCGCGGCGATCCGGTCCCGTACCTCGCTGTAAGCCTTGGCGCTGCGCCGGCGGAACCACACGGTGGAGATGATCAGCGGTGGCACCACCGCCAGCACCACCAGCGCCAGCTCGGCGTTCATCGAGGTGAGGATGACGATGGCGCCGACGAAGGTGACCAGTTGCACCAGGGCGTCGATGAAGCCGCTCTGCAGCAGCGACTGGAGCGCCTCGATGTCGGAGGTCATGCGGGTCAGGATCCGGCCCGTCATCTCCCGGTCGTAGTAGTCCAGGCCCAGCCGTTGGAGGTGGGCGAACACGCGGATGCGCAACCCGAGCAGCAGCTCCTGGCCGATGCGGCTGCTGACGATGGTGGAGACGTACAGCAGGATGCTGACCGTGACCGCGCTGACGAGGAACATCCCGCTGGCGGCCATCAGCCAGCCGAAGTCGTCGCCCTCGATGCCCTTCTGGACGCCCACACCGATCAGGTAGGGGCCGGCCAGGGTGGCGAGGGCGTTGGCGCCCACCAGGATCGTCCCCCAGATGATGCGCCGGCGCTGGGGCTGCAGCACCTGGCCGAAGGTGAAGTGGGGCGCGGGCTTGGACTCCTCGGCCGGGTCGACGTCGGGCTCGTCGATGATGGGCGGCAGCGCCTCGATCTGGGCCACGAGCTCGGGGGTGGGCGGATCGCTCAGGCGGGCAAAGCCCACCATCCCGCCGCCGGCCATGGCCATGCCGCCGAAGCCGGCACCCGAGGCCTGGCGGGCCGCGACGTAGCTCTGGCGCTGGGTGTCGGCCAGGGCGCCGGCCGCCTCGGCCTGCTGGCGCCACGCCGAGGCGGTCACGCCGTCGCGCCCCCGCTCGCCGTCACCACCTCCGTTGCCACGTTCGTCGGCATGGCCGTTCCCGTTGCCGGCCGAGACCAGCGCGTCGTCGGCGATGGTGTCGAGGTCGCCGTCGTCGGGCCCGCCCAGCAGCAGCCGGTAGAGGCGGCAGCGCCCGACCAGCTCGTCGTGGGTCCCGCTGTCGACCACCCGGCCGCCGTCGAGCACCACGATGCGGTCGGCCAGGTTGAGGGTGGAACGCCGGTGGGCCACGAGGATCGTGGTGCGGCCCTCCATGACCCGGCGCAGGGTGTCGTGGATCTCCTCCTCGGTGCGCACGTCGATGGACGAAGTGGCGTCGTCCAGCAGCAGCACCTGCGGATCGGTGAGCAGCGCCCGGGCCAGGGCGATGCGCTGGCGCTGCCCGCCCGACAGGGTCAGGCCCCGCTCGCCCACCACGGTGTCGTAGCCCTCGGGCAGGGCCTCGATGAAGCCGTCGGCCTGGGCCCAGCGAGCGGCCCGCATGATCTCCTCGTCGCCGGCGTCGGGCCGGCCGTAGCGCAGGTTGTCGCGGATGGTCTCGGAGAACAGGAAGCTCTCCTCGAACACCACGCCCAGCTGGCTGCGCAGCGACGGCAGCTGGAGGTCGCGCAGGTCCACGCCGTCGATGGTGATGGAGCCCGACTGCGGGTCGTAGAAGCGGGGCAGCAGCAGCGAGACCGTCGACTTGCCCGAGCCCGACGCCCCCACCAGCGCCACCACCTCACCGGGCGCCACCCGCAGGTTGAAGTGGTCGAGCACCGGCTCGGAGCGCAGGTAGCCGAAGCTGACGTCGTCGAAGACGACCTCGCCCCGCAGCTCGCCCACGGCCCGGGCGTCGGGCCGCTCGACCACGTCGGGCGTCGAGTCCAGCAGCTCGAAGATGCGCTCGGCCGCGGCCCGGGCGGTCGAGGCCATCACGAGCATGCCCGCCACCTGGCGGACCGGCGCCACCAGCTGGAGCAGGTAGGTCTGGAACGCCAGCAGCGTGCCCAGGGTGATGTGGCCCTCCATGGCCAGCCAGCCGCCCAGGGCCAGGATCGCCACCTGGGCCAGGGCCGGGACCGTCTGCATGACCGACTGGCGCTTGGCCGAGATGCGGGCGTTGCGCATGCGGGCCCCGAACAGCCGGATACCCGACTCGGTGAGCTTGTCCAGCTCACGGCTCTCCTGGCCGAAGCCCTTGACCACCCGCACCCCGCTGGTCGCCTCCTCGACCACGGTCGCCAGCTCGGCCGCCCGCTGCTGGGCGTCCCAGGACGACGGGTAGACGGTCTTGCGCAGCCGTAGCGCCATGACCATGAGGGTCGGCACGGTGACCAGCGCCACCGCGGTCAGCGCGGGCGACAGGTGGATCATGAACGCCAGCGACAGGAAGAAGAGCAGGACGTTGCCGCTCATGAAAGGCAGGAAGCCGAGCAGCATCTGGACGACCCGCACGTCGCTGTTGGCCCGCGACACCAGCTGGCCGGACTGGAGCTCGTCGTGGCGGGCGAAGTCCAGCCGGTGCAGGTGGTCGTAGATGTCGTTGCGCATGTCGTACTCGACGTCGATGCCGAGCCGGCCGGCCCCGAAGCGCCGGGCGAACGACAGCGCGAACCGCACGATGCCCAGCCCCAACATCGCCAGCAGCAAGGGCCCCAGCGGCTGCGACGGGCGCCCGGTGGAGTCGGGCACGATGGCGTTGTCGACGACGGCCCGGATCAGCAGCGGCAGGACGGCGGTGATGACCATCCCCGCCAGCGCGGCCCCGAACACCATGACCAGGTCCCGCATGTGGTGGCGCATGTAGGGCCACATCCGCCGCAGCCACCCACCCCCGGGCTGCCCTGGCCCCGCTCCGGCGTCGTCCGGGCTGGTGAGGCCGTTATGATAACGGCCACGGCGCGACGTCCCGCTCCCGGCGTTCGGGCCGGTCGCCCCGTCGCCCGCGGTGGCAGCCTCCGTGGCGCCGTCGGGCCCGGTAGCGCCGTCATCGGCGAGTGACCCAGCCGGCTCAGGGCCGCCGTTATTATAACGGCCCTCGGGGTTCGCGCCGTGGTCGGGGGCGCCGTTGCCGGGCTGACCGGGCGACGACGGATCGGTCATTGACCCCTCCGTATCGGGGGTCCGTTACGACGACGGCAGCCGCAACCCGGACTCACGTGGAGGACTGGCTCACGAGGTCGGGCACCACCTTGCCCAGGTCGGCGGGGTCCCAGCGGGCGCCGTTGTCGACGCCGGGGCCACGGCGCCAGCCCTCGGCGATGTTGATGCGGCCGCCGCCCACCAGGAACACCTGGCCGGTGATGTCGGACGACTCCGGGCTGGCCAGCCAGGCCACCAGCGGGGCGATGTTGTCGGCGGCGCGAGGGTCCCACTCGCCCTCGGCCGGTTGGGGCCGGCCGGCTGCGCCCGCCAGGTTCTCGGTCATGCGGGTGCGGGCACCGGGAGCGATGGCGTTGACCGTGACCCCGTGCTTGCCCAGCTCCTTGGCCGCGATGATCGACATGCTGGCGATGCCGGACTTGGCCGCGCCGTAGTTCGACTGGCCCGGGTTGGCGAACAGGCCCGACGTGGACGACGTGTTGATGATGCGGGCGTCGTTGGTGTCGCCCGCCTTGGCCCGGTTGCGCCAGTGCTCGGCCGCCCAGCGCGAGGGCGCGAACGTGCCCTTGAGGTGCACGCGGATCACCGCGTCCCACTCGGCTTCGCTCATGTTGAACAGCATCCTGTCTCTCAGGATGCCGGCGTTGTTGACGAGAACGTCGAGCCGGCCGAACACTTCGACCGCCTGGTCGACCAGCCGGCGGGCCCCCTCGAAGTCGGCGACGTCGTCGGTGTTGGCCACGGCCACGCCGCCGGCCGCCTCGATCTCCTCCACCACGGCCTGCGCCGGGCCGGTGTCGGACCCTTCGCCGCTCATCGAGCCGCCCAGGTCGTTGACCACGACGTGGGCGCCTTGGCGGGCCAGCTCCAAGGCATGGCCCCGGCCGATCCCCCGGCCCGCCCCGGTCACGATGGCCACTCGGCCCTCACAGATTCCGCTCATGCTCCCTCGCCTTCCTTCTGGGCCGCGGCGTACGCGGCGCGGTACTGGTCCCGCAGGCGTCGCTTGTACAACTTGCCTGCGTCCGTGCGCGGCAGGCTGTCGACGAAGTCGATGCGCCTGGGGCACTTGTACCGGGCCAGGTGCTCGCGGCAGTGCTGGATCAGCTCGGCGGCCAGCCGGTCGTCGGCCACCACCCCGGG
>DASRJN010000044.1:0-5872 GCA_035649455.1 Acidimicrobiales bacterium | reverse complement strand
CCTAGCTCGCCGTCCCGGCGAGCTCGCCGGCGATGGCGTCGAGCTGGTCGGTGGTGAGCTCGCCGCTGGCGCGTTGGGCCACCGTGCCGTCGGCGCCGACGGCGATGAAGTACGGGTAGGCGGGCAGCCCGGTGGCGGTGGCGGCGGTGTTGTCGGCGTCGACGAGGACCGGGGAGGTCCAGCCCTCGCGCTCGAGCCAGGCGTCGGGTGGGTAGTTGGGTCGCTGGGGGTCGATGGCGGTCGAGACGGTGAGGAGCTTGACGCCCGAGGGGAGGCCCCCGTCGTCGACCCACTGCTGCACGACCGGAACCTCGCGCTGGCAGTGGGGGCACCAGTGGGCCACGAACAGGACCATCATCGGCCCGTCGCCGGCCGAGATCGTCATCGGCTCACCCGACTGGTCCACGCCGGTGAGGGTCGGGAACGTCATCCCGACGGCGGCATCGTCGTTGGGGTCCGTCAGCTCGGGGAGCGGGGTGCCGGTGACGGCCACGGTGCCGGTGGTGGCGGCCTCGTTGCCGGTGCTGGTGGTGGTGGTGTCGTCGTCTCCGCCGCTGGCGACGGCGACGGCGAGCGCGATGAGGACCACGACGGCCAGACCGGCCACCACCAGCAACGGGGCGCGGGAGCGGGAACCGGTGGGGCGAGATGTGCGTGATGTCGGTGTCATGGCGTCTCCCGGGGGAGCGAGAGCAGCAGTCCGATGGCGACGAAGCCCGACAGGGCCATGGTGGGGATGGTCAAGTAGCCGAACTTCTCCACCCAGATGATCGAGCACGGGTTGAGCGGATCGCACGCCCCCGACTCGAGCGAGGGGTAGCGCTCGACGAGTATGTGCCAGGTCGAGATGGCTGCGCCGATGAGGACCAGGGGGAGTGCGTACCAGCGTACGGACCGATCCCGGCGAGCGGCGGCGATGGCGAGGATCGGCACCAGGGGATACATGCAGATCCGCTGGTACCAGCACAGCCGGCACGGCGGGAAGTCGGCGATCTCGGAGTAGTACAGGCTGCCGAGCGTGGCCACGGTGGCCACCGCCGCCGCCAGCCCCAGCGCGAGCGGCCCGACCGACGCCAGCACCTGGCGCGGCCACCCGGCCGAGGGACGGGCCCACCGCGCCAGCAGCGTCACCGCCAGCGCGACGGCACCGACCTCGGCCACCACCGCGAGCAGGGCCAGGAAGGTGCTGACCTGGTCAGTAGTCATCGAAGCCGCCCACCTCCCCTCACACCCAGGTGGAAGGCGCCCACTCGCCCCCGTCGTTCGCCCGACGCATGCGTACGGATGGCGGCGCGTAGGGGCCGACGGCCTCCACCAGCCGTTGGACCGCCCGTCCCGAGGTCCGCATCGTGGCCAGGGGCCGCAGTGGCCAGACCTCACCCGGGACCTCGATCGCCAGGCAGGGCAGATCGGCCCGGCCCATGCTGAGCACTGGAGAGCGGCGCCCGTCCCGGATGGACACGATCTCGACCCACCGCAGCCGGCGCGTGAGGAGCCCGTCGCACACGGCGATGCCGTCCTCGTCGATCACGACCTTGATGCGGGCGAGGAGCGCCACCAGCGCCGCCGCCCCCAGCGCGGCCAGGACGAACCCCAGCGACGGGACCACAGCACCGACCGGGCCGGCGATCAGGGCGACCGCGAACACGCCGATCAAGCCCGGGTCGAACCAGGACCACACGCCACGGATGATGTAGGGCGCGGGCGCGCCGGTCGACGCGTCCAGCGGCGGGACCACCGCCTCCGGCGGCGGCACCACCGCCTCCGACCGCGGCACGCGCAGCCGGCGCGTGTGCGGCACGGTGGCGCCGATCCGGTCGACCACGGCGACGACCTCCCCCGGCTCCGGCCGGCCCACCACCCTGACCAGACCCGCCTGTGGGGACACCGCGTGGGACCACGGCAGCCGGCGCTCAGGCGGGATCTCCGCCCGCACGTAGCCGGCCGCTCGGGTGCCGATCAGCGACCCGCCCCCGGACACGTGCCACAGGTCGACCCGGCTCCACGGACCGTGGTCCGCGAGGTCGCGCGTCCGGCGACGCCGGCGGACCACCACCGCCAGGGCGCTCGCCGCCATGGCCGCCGGCAACCAGGCGAAGAACAGGGGATAGGACAGGTCGTAGGCCTCCTCCCTGAGCCGGACATGGCTCGGCTGGTCCGGGTCAAAGGTCACCGGGTAGCGCCGGCCGACGGTGTAGTCCTCCGGATAGAGCACGGTGGCGGCCACAGTGCGCTCAGCCCCCTCGGCCCGGTAGGTGATGTCGACGGTGTCGGTGCCCCTACGCACGACTTCCCCGACGGTGTCGATCCAGCCGTCCTCCGGGCCGTCGGACGCCGAGCGGACCAACAGCGTGGCCGTGACCCCGGCGCCCAGCACCAGGCCCGCAACCAGCGCGCCCCAGAGGGTCCCCACGGTGTTGAGCCGCCGGCGCGGTGCCCAGTAGGGCGGGGGAGGCAGCTTTGGCCGCTCGGCCGCGTCGATGGGGGCCGGGGGCACCGGGTCCGCGATCCCCTCCGGGCGAGGCCAGGCGCGGTGGGGCCGCGTGGTGCCGGCCGGCCACAGCACGTCCCCGTCCGCCCCGGCCCGGGCCACCACCCGGCCCCACTGCCGGGGCACCCCCTTGACCTGGACCGGGAAGGCCGGCCCGGCCAGCGGACAGCCGGCGGTGGCCAGCAGCCGCGTGGCACATAGGGACCGAGCTCCCGCCGGCGCGTCCAGGGCGTAGAGGTGCAGCACCGGGCGCCGCCGGAAGCGGCTTCCCGGTGCGATGGCGCCCAGCATGGCGAACGCGACTTCGTCACGGCCGGCGCGCCGCATGCTCGCGTGCACGCTCCACCAGCGCCAGAGGAGGAAGAACAGCGGGACGAGCACATAGGGCGCGTAGTCGAAGGGAGTCACGTACGGGCGCCGGTCACCGGCCACCGCGGCGTCCTCGGGGTCGTCCGGGTCGACCTCCAGGGCGATCCGGTCGCCGGGCTCGAGGTCGACGGGCCCGGCCCACCGGTACACCGTGTGCTCGATCCGCTCGTCGGTGACGGGATGCCGGTAGACGACCGGGATATATGCGCTGCCGTCGTAGCCGGCGCCCACCTCACCCTCGACCGCGAGGGCCGAGCGGGCCCACGCCCGGTCGGCGCGGGCGTCGAACGCGTCGAGCGTCATCAGACAGGCGGTCAGGGCGACCCCCGCGACCAGCCACGGGAGCGGTCGCGCCCGGAAGGCGCGGAGCTGGTCCGGGAGCTTCACCCCGAGCCGCTGGGCGTGCGCTCGCCGTCGACCACCCGTGCGGCCGGGGCCTCCACGACCTCGGGGTCTGGCCGCGGCGCCGGCTCCGGCTCCAGGCGCCGGCGTACCCGCCAGTCCCAGAGGGCGAGCGGCACTGCGCGCGCCGTGAGCAGAGCCCCGAGGCCGGCGGCAACCCCGAACCCGAGGGCGATCAGCCGCCCACGGGTGGGGTCGTGCACCGCGTCGATCAGCCCGATGCTCACGCCCATCAGCGACACGAACACGGTGATGAGCGGCGCCAGCGCGCGTGCCTGCACCAGCCCCACGATCGCCGCGGCCGTGCCCATGAAACCGAGGACGCCAAGCAGCACCACCCAGCCGCGGTGCTCGGAGCACAGCGTGTCGTAGGACATCATCCCGGTCAGGAGGGTGGCCAGGGTTGCCGCCAGCACCATCGGTGCCACCCGCCCCGGCCCTCGTGGCGGCGGCCCCACGCCGTCATGCTCCGTCCAAGCCACAACCTCGCCGCGCCGCCAGGGCCCGGGCCCGTTCACGCCCTGGATGCTACTGCCCGCCTCGGAGGCTCACCCGGCGGCGCGCCAGTCGCCGGGGATGGCCATGACCTCGGCCGGAGAGAGCAGCCGGGCCGCCAGGCGGCGGGTGCCGGGGTGGTCGTCGCGGGCGGGGACGGCGAGGACCAGGCGGGCGTCGGGGTCGAGCGCGGCCCGGGCGTCGGCCGCCGCCGGGACCAGGTCGACGGAAATGCCGACGGTGCACGCCACCACCACGCCGTCGCCTGCGGCCACCGCGATGTCGCGCTCGGTCAGGTTCTGTCGGGGGCGCGGGCCCTCGGCCGGGCGGAGTGCGTCCACCCCCACCAGCGACGGGTTGCGGCACAGCACGGCTCGCAACCAGCGGTCGGGGACCAGCTGGTTGAGCGGGTGGCGCGGAGCGCCCGGGCGGCGATGCGTCCGCACGATCTCGACCACCCGGGCGAGCTGGTCGACCGGCGTCATGCCGCCGTGCACCATGGCGGTCAGCTCCCGGTCGGCCTTGCCCACCCCCACCTCCAGCAGCGGGGCGTCGAGAGGCACGCCGGCGGTGGTCACCCCGGCCACGATGCGGGCCACCTCCAGGCCGTTGACCTCGCCGCGCAGCACGCCTCCCTCCACCACGATCTCCACGCCCGTGTCGATGAGCAGGTCCACCAGCTCGGGCGGCGAGGGCGGCGTCGCCGGAACGGGCACCGGAGCGGGTGACGCGGGGACCAGCGAGGTGTCCTCCACCGCCCACACCGTGGGGGCGGGGTCGGCGAACAGCGCGGCCTGTCGGGCCAGAGCGCCCGCGGGCTCGGGGTCGGCCACCAGATGGACCTCGCCCGCGTCAAGCCGCTCGGCCCACACCAGCGCGGGCCCGAGGCTGCGGTCACCGGGCCCGTCGGCCAGCACCCAGGCGCGCACAGGCGAGGCCGCCGGATCGATCAGCGCGGCGCCCGCCCCCAGCTTGTGGGGGGTGCGCTCGCCCGGGCCCCAGTGGGCGTTGACCAGCGCCGCCAGCTTGGCGGCGTTGAGGGCGGCCCGGCGTTCGAGGTCGACCGCCGGGCCCCCAGGGGTCACGACTTGGGCTTGCGCCGGCCGTAGCGGCGCTCGAACCGGTCGATGCGGCCGCCGGTGTCCACCAGCTTCTGCTTGCCGGTGTAGAAGGGGTGGCACTCGCTGCACAGCTCGACGTGCAGGTCGGCCTTGGTGGAGCGGGTGGTGAACGTGTTACCGCACGAGCAGCGCACGGTGGCTTCGACGTAGTCGGGGTGGATGCCGGCCCTCATGGCGGGTCTCCTGTCGATAGAAAAGGCTTTGCAGTCTACGGACGGCGTCAGCCCGCAGCCAACCTGTTCTTGGCCACCTCGGCCAGGAACTCGTCGTTGGTGCGGAACGTCTTCATCCGGTCGATCAACAGCTCCAGCGCCGCGGCATTCCCGCCGTCGGTGGACGACAGCCCCGACAGCACCCGCCGCAGCGCCCACACCAGCTGCAGCTGCTGGCGTTGGAACAGCAGCTCCTCGTGGCGGGTCGAGCTGGCGTCGACGTCGATGGCCGGGTAGATGCGGCGCTCGGCCAGGCGCCGGTCGAGCCGCAGCTCCATGTTCCCGGTGCCCTTGAACTCCTCGAAGATGACCTCGTCCATCTTGGAGCCGGTCTCGATGAGCGCGGTGGCCAGGATGGTCAGCGAGCCACCCTCCTCGATGTTGCGGGCCGCGCCGAAGAACTTCTTGGGCGGGTACAGGGCGCCGGAGTCGACGCCGCCGGACATGATCCGCCCGGTGGCCGGGGCCGCCAGGTTGTAGGCCCGGGCCAGGCGGGTGATGCCGTCGAGGATGATGATGACGTCCTGGCCCTCCTCGACCAGGCGCTTGGCCCGCTCGATGGTGAGCTCGGCCACCTGGGTGTGCTCCTCGCTGGGCCGGTCGAAGGTGGAGGCCACCACCTCGCTGGTCTCGGCCTGGACCCAGCGCCGCATGTCGGTCACCTCTTCGGGCCGCTCGTCGACGAGCAGCACCATGAGCTTGACCTCGGGGTTGTTGGTCTCGACCGAGCGGGCGATCTGCTTGACGATGGCGGTCTTGCCGGCCTTGGGCGGCGACACGAT
>DASRJN010000043.1:0-2377 GCA_035649455.1 Acidimicrobiales bacterium | reverse complement strand
CGACGTCGACGACATGCGCCGGCGGCTCGACGCCGCCGACTACCTGGCCGACCTCGGTCTGGCCACCGCACTGTTCTGCGCGGTGGCCATGCCCCAGCCGCTGCTGGTGGAGGGCGAGGCCGGGGTCGGCAAGACCGAGTCGGCCAAGGCCCTGGCCCGGGTGCTGGACACGCCGCTGGTCCGGCTCCAGTGCTACGAGGGCATCGACGCGGCCGAGGCGCTCTACGAGTGGAACTACCCTCGCCAGCTGCTCGGCATCCGGCTGGCCGAGGCCGCCGGGCGCGAGCTGGGCGAGGACGACCTGTTCGGCCCCGAGTACCTGGTCGAGCGCCCCCTGCTGCGGGCCGTCCGCCATGCGGGTCCCCGCCCGGCGGTGCTGCTGGTGGACGAGGTCGACCGGGCCGACGACGAGTTCGAGGCGTTCCTGCTGGAGCTGCTGGCCGAGTCCTCGGTGACCATCCCCGAGCTGGGCACGGTCCGGGCGCAGGTGCCCCCGGTGGTGGTCCTGACCTCCAACCGCACGAGGGATCTGCACGACGCCCTCAAGCGGCGCTGCCTGTACCACTGGATCGACTATCCCGACCTGGAGCGCGCCGTCGCAGTGATTCGCCGGCGCGTCCCGGTGGCATCGACCAGCCTGGCCGAGCAGGTCGCCGCGGCGGTCCAGCGCCTGCGCTCGCTCGACGTCCAGAAGCCGCCGGGCCTCGCGGAGGCCATCAACTGGGTGGCCACGCTGGGCCTGCTGGGCCTCGACCGGCTCAACGGCGAGGCCGCCGACCGGACGCTGGGCACCGTGCTCAAGTACCGCGAGGACCTCGCGCTGGCCCGGGAACGTGGCGTCGACTGGGTTGCCGGCGGCCAGTGAGCTCAACCGGCAGCTCGGTCTCCTCGCTCGACCGGGTCGACCTGGCCGAGCTGGTCGGCGCCTTCGGGAACCTGCTCCACGCAGCTGGGGTCCCCGTGAGCCCCGAGCGCAGCGGGCGCTTCGCCCGGGCGGTGGCGCTGGTCCGGCCGGACGGGCTGGACGAGTGGTACTGGGCCGGCCGGGTCACACTGCTGTCGGGCCACGACGACATCGAGACCTACGACCGCGTGTTCGCGCAGGTGTTCCGCGGCTTCGCCGACGTGGCCGACTGGCGCGGCCAGGCCCCGCCGCCCACCGGGCCCCGACCGGCCCGGGCCGGGTCCCAGTCCGAGCGCGAGCGCGACGGCGAGCCGGGAAGCACCGGCCGGCCGCCCCCCGGCCCCGCGGGCGCCGGCGCCGACGTCACGGCCGCCGGCGAGGGCGCGAGCACCGGAATCGACGGTCCCGACCTGCTGGCGGCGGCGAGCGCCGAGGAGCGGCTGCGGCACACCGACCTGGCCGACCTCACCGACGACGAGCTGGCGGCCCTGAGCGACCTCATGGCCGCCCTCCCCCCCGCAGCGCCGCGGCGCGCCAGCCGCCGCACGGTCCGCCACCCCCACGGGCGCCGCCTCGACCTCCGGGCCACGCTCCGCCGGGCCCGGGCAACCGGCGGCGACCCGGTCCGCCGGGTGCACCGACGCCGCACGGCTCGTCCCCGCCACCTGGTCCTCATCGCCGACGTCTCGGGCTCGATGGCGCCGTACGCCCGCGCCTACCTGCACCTGCTCCACGGCGCGGTCCGAGCCGCCAAGGCCGACGCCTTCGTGTTCGCCACCCGGCTCACGTGGCTGTCCCGCCCGCTGGCCGGCACCAACCCCGACCTGGCCCTGCGCCGGGCCGTGGCCGCCGCGCCCGACTGGTCCGGCGGTACCCGCGTGGGCGAGGCGCTGCGCAGCTTCAATGACGACCACGGACGCCGCGGCATGGCCCGCGGAGCCGTGGTCGTCATCGTGTCGGACGGGTGGGACACGGGCGACCCGGCCATCGTGGGGGAGCAGATGGCCCGGCTGTCCCGGCTGGCCCACCGCATCGTCTGGGTGAACCCGCGGAAGGCCGCCGCCGGCTACCAGCCCCTGGTGGGCGGGATGGCGGCGGCCCTACCCCACGTCGACGCCTTCGTCAGCGGCCACTCGGTGGCGGCTCTGGACGAGGTGCTGGCCGCGCTGGCCGATCCTCGTTAACTCGCTAGCTGGGGTAGACGATCTGCTGGAGGGCCCAGCCGTTGCCGTCGGGGTCGCTGAAGAACACGAACCGGCCCCAGGGGAAGTCCTGGACCTCGCTGGCCTCGACCCCGTTCTCGACGAGGTGGGCGCGGGCCTTCTCCACGTCTTCCACCACCACCTGGAGGCCCTGGAGCGAGCCGGGCTCCATCTGGGAGACGCCCTTCCCGAAGGCGATGGAGCAGGCCGACCCGGGCGGGGTGATCTGCACGAAGCGGATGTCGTCGCTGATCTTGTGGTCGTGGTCGAC
>DASRJN010000042.1:0-6493 GCA_035649455.1 Acidimicrobiales bacterium | reverse complement strand
GACCCTGTGGTTCGTGCACCACGGCCTCTACGACCTGCCCCGGACCCCTGCCTTCGGGCTGGAGCTGCGGGAGGCCTGGCACGCGTACCGCCAGGTCAACGAGGCCTTCGCCGACGCCGTGGCCGAGGTGGCGCCGGCCGGTGCCGCGGTGCTGGTCCAGGACTACCACCTGGGCCTGCTCGGCGTCAGCCTGGCCGAGCGGCGGCCCGACCTGGCCGCGGTGCACTTCAGCCACACCCCGTTCGCCACCCCCACCTGGCTACGCGTGCTCCCCGAGCACATCGCGGGCGAGGTGCTGTCGGGCCTCGCCGCCCACCGGGCCTGCGGCTTCCACACCCGGGGCTGGGCCGACGACTTCCTCGCCTGCGCCCGGGAGGTGCTGGCGCTCGCCCCCACCACGTTCGTGTCGCCCCTGCCGACCGACGCCGACGACGTGCTGCGAGCCGCGGCCTCGCCCGCCTGCGACGCCGCGCTGGCCGAGATCGAGGCGGAGGTGGGCGACCGGCGGGTCATCGCCCGGGTCGACCGCATCGAGCTGTCCAAGAACCTGCTGCGGGGGTTCCTGTCCTTCGACGACCTGCTGGACCGCCGGCCGGAATGGCGCGAGCGGGTCGTGTTCGTCGCCTCCGTCTACCCGTCACGCACGGGCGTGGCCGCGTACCTCGACTACCAGGACGAGGTGGAGCAGCTGGTGGCCCGGGTCAACGAGCGCTGGGCGACCCCGGGGTGGACGCCGATCGTCTACGACACCCGGGATGACTACCCCCGCTCGGTGGCCGTGCTGCGCCGGGCCGATGTCCTGCTGGTCAACCCCATCCGCGACGGGCTCAACCTCGTGGCGAAGGAGGGCGGCATCGTCAACCAGCGGGACGCGGTGCTGTGCCTGTCCCGTGAGGCCGGCGTGTGGGACGAGGTGGGCGAGGCCGCGGTGCAGGTCCCGCCGTTCGACGTGGCAGGCACGGCCGACGCCCTGGACCTGGCCCTGCGCATGGCCCCCGAGGAGCGCCGGGCCCGCGCCGAGCTGTTGCGCACCCTCGCCATGGCCCGCAAGCCGGCCGACTGGCTGGCAGACCAGCTCGCGGCGGCGGGCTAACCCAGCCGGCGCAGCAGGTCGACCACGCCGCCGGGATCGTCGACCAGGAGGTCGGCCCGGGCCACCAGCTCGGGCGGAGCCTCGGGGCCGGCGACCACCACCCGCACGGTGTGGACGCCCCCGGCTGCCAGGCGGTCCAGCGCATCGAACGCGGGCAGGTCGCCCCGGTCGTCGCCCGCGTAGCAGACGGCCGACAGCCCGGCGGTGAGCGCTTCCAGCGCCGTGCCCTTGTCGGCGGCGATGGGCGGGTGCAGCTCGACCGACATCTTGGCCGGCCTCGCCTCCAGGCCCGACCGGAGCGCCTGGGCCTCGGCCCACGCCTGGACCGCGGGAGCGAGATCGGGCCGGGTGCGGTAGTGGAGCGTGAGCGATAGGCCCTTGGGCTCGATCACCATGCCCTCCGGTCCTGCGCCGGCGGAGACGCGGGCGACATCCGCCACCACCTCCCGCCAGGCGCCCGTCCCCGGGAGATCGCTGCGGACCCCGTCCCGGACCACCTCCAGCCCGTAGAGCCCCGACAGGACCACGCTGGGCGGCAGCAGCCGGCGGAGGAAGTCGACCGGCCGGCCCGACATCACCGCCACCAGGCCCAGGCGGCCGGCCAGGTGGTCCAGCAGGTCGACCGCGCCGTCCACCGGACGCGCCTCGGCGGCCACGTCCACGATGGGCGACAGCGTGCCGTCGAAGTCCAGCACCACCGCCGCCCGGGCGGGGCGCTCGACGAACGGCGCCAGCAGGTCCACTCGGGGCGGGCAGCTAGCCCGCGGCGATGTCGGTGCCCAGCAGCACCAGGATGTTCGCCCCGGCCAGCTCGACCGGCGGCGGGTCGGTCATCGGCTTCACCGACTCGGGTGGCAGGCCCAGCTCGGTGGCGAGGCGGGCGGCCTCCTGCTCGAAGCCCGCGCTGGGCAGGATCTCGGTGGTCGTCAGCTCGGTGTCCGGGGGCGCATTGGCCGGCTCGACCGCCTGGTAGCCCGCTTGCGTCATGCGGTCCGTCTGCGTACGGGCCGCGCCCGAGACGCCCGAGGCGTTGGCCACGATCAAGATCACCTCGGCCTGCGGCCGGATCGGCGCGGTGGTGGTGTCGCTGGAATCGGGCGACGTGGCGTCGGCGGCCGCGTCGCTGGTGGGCGTAGCGGTCTCGACAACGATCCCCGAACCGCTGTCGTCGATGGCCCGGAGCAGGAAGAACCCCAGCACCGCAGCGACAGCCACCAACACCACCCCGCGTACGGGGCTGGGACGGGGGGGCCCGCTCGGTGGTCGCTCGGTGGTCTGCATGCGGCTGGTCCTCCTCAGCGCCCGTGGCCGAAGGTCGGCCCGCCCTCGACCCGGGCCCGGCGGCGCTGCTGGCGGGCGCGCCGCAGCCGGTGGACCACGAGCGGGTCGTAGTCGCCGGCCTCGGGATCGTCGAGAAGCTGGTTCAACAGTTGGTAGTAGCGGGTGGGTGAGAGGCGGAGGCGGTCGCGGATGGCGTCCCCTTTGGTCGAGGGAACCAGCCACCACCCTCGCTCGAAGTCGAGGATTGCCCGGTCACGATCGCTGAGTACCACTCGAGTAAGGCTGGCCTGGTGTCCTGCGCGATGCAAGCACCCCCCGCGGCGGTCCGGCCGCGGGCGGCGGGCCGGTATCGTCCGGAGGCCGCCCGAGTAGCTCAGCCGGCCAGAGCAGGCGCCTTGTAAGCGTCAGGTCGCGGGTTCGACTCCCGCCTCGGGCTCAGCTCCGCCTGCGGGCGATCTCGAAGCACGCGAGTGCGGCCGCGGCCGACACGTTGAGTGACCCCAGGCGTCCCATCAGGGGTATGGCCACGACCTCGTCGCAGCGCTCGCGCACGAGCCGCGACAGCCCCCGGCCCTCGGCGCCGAGCACCAGGCACACGGGCCCGTCGGCCCCGGCCACGTCGTACAGGCTGGTGGAGGCGGCCCCGTCGAGGCCCACCACGTGGACGCCCTCGTCCCGCATGCGGGCCAAGGCCGCGGGCAGGCCGCCGACCACCGCCAGGGGCACATGCTCGATCGCCCCGGCCGCGGCCTTGGTGGCCGCGGGGGTGACGTGCACGGCCCGGTGGCGGGGCAGGATCGCCCCGGTGACCCCGGCACACTCGGCCGAGCGCAGGATGGCGCCCAGGTTGCCGGGGTCGGTCACGCCGTCCAGGGCGACGAGGAACGGCGCCGGTCCCCGGGTCAGGTCGTCGAGGTCGGCCTCCGGCAGCGGTGCGGCCAGCGCCAGCACCCCCTGCGGCGCCTCGCAGCGGGCCATCGCCGCAAACCGGCCCTTGCTGACCGGGAGCACGCTGACCCGCTGGCCGGCCGCGAGCTCCCGGATGTCGGCGAGGACCGGCGCGCTGTCGCCCTCGTCGACCATCCACACCTCGCGCACCCGGCGACGGCCGGCCAGCAGCAGCTCGCGCACGGCCTGGCGGCCTTCCACCTGGTCGCCGCCCAACCCACGCCCGGTCGCCCCGCCACGGCGCCCACCGCCGCCCGCCCGCGCCGGTCCGGGTGCTCCCCCGCCGCGACGCCCGCCGCCTGCCGGCGCCGGTCCGGGTGCTCCCCCGCCGCGACGCGATGCGGCCTGGCGGCCCGACGGCTGGCGCCCACCCGACTTGCGGGGCGGGCGCGAAGAGCGGCCGCCACGGGGTGGCGTCATGGCCGGGCCCCCGTGACCAGGGCTACCGCCAGGCAGGCGACGCCCTCGGCCCGCCCCAGGGCGCCCAGGCCCTCGGCCCGCTTGCCCTTGATCGTGACCGGGGCGCCCACCGCGACGGTGAGCCGCTCGCACATGGCGGCGCGGTGGGGGGCGAGCTTGGGGCGCTCCAGGACCACGGTGCAGTCCACGTTCTGGGGCTCCCAGCCCGCGGCCCGAACGTCGGCGACGGCGCGGCCCAGCAGGTCGAGGGAGTCGGCGCCTGCCCAGGCCGGGTCGGTGTCCGGGAAGTGCTGGCCGATGTCGCCCAGCCCCGCCGCGCCGAGCAGCGCGTCGGTCACGGCGTGGGCCACCACGTCGGCATCGCTGTGGCCGGCGAGGCCCGGCCCCTCGGGGAAGGTCACGCCCCCGAGCACCAGCGGCCGGGCGGGGTCGTCGGAGAACCGGTGGACGTCGAAGCCCTGTCCCACCCGGATCTGGTCACCGGGCACGGAGCAGCGCCTCGGCCACGATCAGATCGGACGGGTTCGTGATCTTGAGGTTGAGGGGCGAGCCGTCCACGACGACCACCTTGCCACCCGCCGCCTCCACGAGCGATGCGTCGTCAGTGGCCTCGGGCTCATCCTCGTGCGCGGCGCGGAGCGCCGCAGCCCGGAAGGCCTGGGGCGTCTGCACCGCCACCAACCCGTCCCGGTCGGCCACCCCGCCCGAGCGCCACCGCAGCGTGTCGGCCAGCGGGACGCCGGGGACGGCGGCATCGGCCCCCGCCCGCACCGCCGCCACCACCGCGCTGAACAGGTCGCTCCCGGCCAGGGGCCGCGCCCCGTCGTGCACCACCACCACATCCACGTCCGGCGGGACATGCGCCAGCCCGGCGCGCACCGAGGCCGAGCGGGTGTCCCCGCCGCCCGCCACCGCGTCCGCCTCCGGCTCCCCCGTGGCCACGTCCGACGGCGGGAGCACGACCACGATCCCGTCCGCCACGGTGCGCGCATCCTCGAGCGACCAGTCGAGCACCCGGCGGCCGCCCAGCGGTTGGAACTGCTTGGGAGCGCCGAACCGGCTCCCCGATCCGGCCGCCACCACGATGGCCCACACCGATCCCATGACCGCCCGGAGGCTACCGCTATCGACCCCCGCGGCAGCCCTTCGACGACTTGGGGTCGTGGCATCGTTATCGTTTGCCCGTGATGACGCCCGCGGACCTCCTCGCCGACGTGGACCTGTTCGGCGACCTGACGCCCGATGAACGCCAGCAGCTGGCCGACGCCAGCACCACGGAGGAGCTCCGCCGCGGCGACGTGCTGTTCCACGAGGACGACGACGCCGACACGCTGTATGTGGTCATCGAAGGCCGCATCGCCATCGCCAAGCGCTCGATCGACGGGCGCGAGTCCGTGGTGGCCCTCATGGAAGCGGGCGACCTGTTCGGCGAGATGTCCCTGTTCGAGCCGCTCGGTCGGTCGGCCGAGGCCCGCGCCCTCGAGCCGTCGCAGGTGCTGGCCATCGGCTACGGACCCATCCGCCAGGTCTACGAGCGCCGGCCCGAGCTGCTGTGGGGCGTCGTCGAGCTGATGGCCGGCCGCATCCGCAACATGGACGTCGCCCTGGCCGACTCGGTGTTCCTGGACGTCACCGGGCGCACGGCCAAGCGCCTGGTCGAGATGGCGTCCGGCGCCGACGAGTTCACGTTGCCGGTCACCCAGGAGGAGCTGGCAGCCATGGTGGGCGCCTCCCGGGAACGGGTGAACAAGGCCATCGCCAGCTTCGTCCGCCTGGGCTGGATCGAGCAGTCCGAGCGCCGCTACCGCATCACCGACCGCGAGCAGCTCGAACGCCGCGCCCGCTAGCTCGGCCCGGCGAGGAACGCCACGGCGCGGGACCAGGCGTCCGCCGCGTCGTCGGGACGGTGGGCGGGACGGCTGGGGTCGTGGGCGAAGCCGTGGTCGGCGCCCTCGTAGCGCACCACCTCGACACCCGCGTCCTCCAGGGCCGCCAGGCCGTCGGCACCGACCCAGGGGTCGGCGGTGCCCGCCAGCATCAGCGTCGCGGCCGCCCCCGGGGCGGTCACCGCGGCCAGCGGGTCGCCTTGGGTGGGACTCTCCCACATGTCCGGGACCCGGGGCATGCCGTAGAACGAGACGGCGCGGTCGAAGCGCCCGGTGCCCGCGGCCTTGAGCGTGTACATGCCGCCCATGCAGAACCCGAGGACGCCGACGGGCTCGACCCCGGTGGCGTCGGCCGCCGCGACCGCGTCGCCGAGGATCCGCTCGTCCTCTAGCGTGCCCCCCGCCTCCAGGCGCTCGGGCAACGGCAGGTGCTCGCGGCCGGGCCACAGCTCGACCGCGCACACCACCCAGCCGTTCTCGGTCGCGAGGCGGGCGACGTGCTCGTCGAACAGGGGGCGCAGGCCGCCGATGTCGGGCAGGACGACCAGGCCGCGGCGGGCCTCGCCGGGCGGCTGGGCCAGCTCGGCGGGCGTGCCGGACGGGAGCGTGATGCGCACGCTCAGGAGTATCGATCGAGGATGCTGGTCTCGGCCAGCCGGGACAGCCCTTCCTTGATGGCCCGGGCCCGGGTCTGGCCCACCCCGGTGACGTCGTCGAGGTCGTCGATGGTGGCCCGCATGATCTTCTGCAGGGTGCTGAAGCGGTGGACGATGCGCTCGATGATCGACTCGGGCAGCCGGGGGATGCGCGACAGCAGCCGGTAGCCCCGGGGCTGCACGTTGGCGTCGAGGTCGACGGCACTGCC
>DASRJN010000041.1:0-20324 GCA_035649455.1 Acidimicrobiales bacterium | reverse complement strand
TACTTCCGCCAGAGCCTCGACGCCGACGGCTGGCAGCAGGAGCGCTACCCCCTGCTCGATCCGCATGTGATGGCGCTCACGCTGTGTGAGGACGTGCGGGTCGAGGTCGACCTCGCGGCCGACGAGCAGCCGCTGGTGGCCCAGCTGTGGAAGGCGGACGTGGGCCGGGTGCCGCTGTACTTCCTCGACGCCGACGTCGAGGAGAACAGCGACGAGCTCCGCAGCGTCACCGACCGGCTCTATGGCGGCGACACCGAGCACCGGCTGCGCCAGGAGATCCTGCTGGGAATCGGTGGGGTCCGGGCGCTGGAGGCCGTGGGCATCGAGGCCCAGGTGTTCCACACCAACGAGGGCCACGCCGGGTTCCTGGGCCTGGAGCGCATCCGCCGGATGGTGGTGGACGAGGGGCTCAGCTACCCCGAGGCCATCGAGGCGAACCGGGCCGGCTGCATCTTCACGACCCACACCCCCGTGCCCGCCGGCATCGACCGGTTCCCGCTGCCGCTGATGGAGAAGTACTTCGGCCGCTGGGCCGACGAGGTGGGGGTCAAGATCGGCGACCTCGTGGCCCTGGGCCACCGCCCCGGGGACGAGCCGGACGAGAAGTTCAACATGGCGGTCATGGGCCTGCGCCTGGCCGGGCGCTCCAACGGCGTCGCCCAGCTCCACGGCGAGGTGAGCCGGGACATGTTCGGTGACCTGTGGCCCGACCTCGAGTCGGACGAGACCCCCATCGGCTCGATCACCAACGGCGTGCACGCTCACACCTGGGTCTCGCCCGAGATCGCCGACATCCTGTCGCGCTACGTCCTGCCCGACTGGGACGAGGCCCAGCCCGACATGTGGGCCCGCATCGCCGAGGCCCCCGACGACGAGCTGTGGCGGGCCAAGGAGCAGGGCCGGGAGCGCATGGTCACGTTCGTGCGCCGCCGCCTGAAGGAGGCTGCGGCCACCCGGGGCATCACCGGCTCCGACGTGGCCTGGACCGACGAGGTGCTCGACCCCCGCGTGCTCACCGTCGGGTTCGCCCGGCGCTTCGCCACCTACAAGCGGGCGACGTTGCTGCTGTCCCAGCCCGAGCGCCTGCGCGAGCTGCTGCTGTCGCCCGACCGGCCCCTACAGCTCGTGTTCGCGGGCAAGGCCCACCCCGCCGACGAGGGGGGCAAGGAGATGATCCGCCAGATCGTGGCCTTCTCGTCCGACCCCGAGATCCGCCACCGCCTGGTGTTCGTGGACGACTACGACATCTCCGTGGCCCGGGCGCTGTACCAGGGCAGCGATGTGTGGCTCAACAACCCGCGCCGGCCCCAGGAGGCCTGCGGCACCTCCGGCATGAAGGCCGCGCTCAACGGCGGTCTCAACCTGTCGATCCTCGACGGCTGGTGGCACGAGATGTTCGACGGCGAGAACGGCTGGGCCATCTCCTCCGCGGAGGATGTCGAGGACCGGGAGCGCCGCGACCGCCTGGAGGCGGGTGCCCTGTTCGACCTGCTCGAACGGCAGGTGGTGCCGCTGTTCTACGAGCGCTACGGCGGGCCCGTGCCGCGCCGCTGGCTCAAGAAGGTGCGGCGCTCATTGGCCTCGCTCGGGCCGCAGGTCACCGCGTCCCGCATGGTGGCCGACTACGTGGAGGAGCTGTACGAGCCCACCGCGGCCCGCACCGAGACCCTCTCGGCCGACGGCCATGCCCGGGCCAAGGCTCTGGCCGCCTGGAAGCAGCGGGTGCGCGAGGCCTGGCACGGCGTCCACGTCGACCGGGTCGAGGGCGATCCGTCCAGCGCCGACCTGGGCGGTTCCCGCACGGTCGAGGCCGTGGTCGCGCTGGGCGACCTCTCGCCCGAGGACGTGGACGTGCAACTGGTCCACGGGCCGGTGGGCCAGGGCGGCGAGCTGACCGAGTACACCATCGTGTCGATGGCGCCGGACGGCGACTCCGACGACGACCACGCCCACTACGTCGGCACCCTGCTCACCGAGCGGGCCGGGCGCCACGGCTTCACCGTCCGGGTCGTGCCCCGGCATCCGGACCTGGTCAGCCCGGCCGAGCTCGGCCTGGCCGCCTGGGCGTAGCACCCGGGGCGGCCAGGCCCACATCCCCTCGGGCCGCCCGCGCCGAATGGCGACGCGGGCACCTGCGATGGGGAGAAGTGAGTGGGCTACCACCTCGGTGTCGACCTCGGCACCACATACACCGCCGCCGCCACGCGCACTGACGGGCGGGTCCGGGTCGTCACCCTCGGCACCCGCTCGCCAGTCGTGCCGTCGGTGGTGTTCCTGCGGCCGGACGGCCAGGTGCTGGTGGGCGAGGCCGCGGCCCGGCGCGAGGCGGGAGAGCCCGACCGCCTCGCCCGCGAGTTCAAGCGCCGCATGGGCGACCAGACGCCGATCCTGCTCGGCGGGTCGCCGCTGTCCCCCACCGCCCTCACGGCCCGGCTGCTGGCCGCCGTCGTCTCGACGGTGGTGGCCGAGGAGGGAGCCGAGCCCGACCACCTGATCGTGACGTGCCCGGCCAACTGGGGCACCTACAAGCGGGACCTGCTGGGCCAGGCCGTCGAGCTCGCCGGGGCCTGCCGGGGCGACGTCACGATCGTGTCCGAGCCCGAGGCCGTGGCGGCCCACTACGCGGCCGGGGCCCGGGTCGAACCCGGCCAGCTGGTGGCCGTGTACGACCTGGGCGGGGGCACCTTCGACGCCGCGGTGCTGGTGAACACGGGCGAGGGCCATGAGCTGCTCGGCGATCCGACCGGCGTGGAGCAGCTGGGCGGCATCGACTTCGACGACGCGGTGCTGGCCTACGTGACCGCAGAGGTGGAGACGGCCACCGGTCCGTTGGACCCCGACGACCCGGCGGTGGTGCAGGGGCTGGTCGGCCTGAGGCGGGCGTGCGTCGAGGCCAAGGAGGCCCTGTCCTATGACACCGAGGTGGCGGTCCCGGTCGTGCTGCCGGGCGTGCAGACCCAGGTGCGGATCACCCGGGGCGAGTTCGAGCGGCTCATCCGACCGACGCTGGCCGTCACCCTCGCGGCGCTCGACCGGGCGCTGCGGGCGGCCAGCGTGGCCGCCGGCGACCTGGCCGCGGTGGTGCTGGCCGGGGGCTCGTCCCGCATCCCCCTGGTGGCGCAACTGGTGACGGATGAGCTGGGCCGGCCGGTGGCGGTCGACCTCCATCCCAAGCATGCGGTGGCGCTCGGCGCCGCCCTGCTCGGCCCGGCCCGGACTGGCGATGCCCCCACCGTGCCGGTCCGACCGGACGTGACGGAGCCGCTACCCGAGCGTGACCCGCCGGGCGTGCCCGAGCCCGCGGCCGCCGGGCGGTCCCGGGGACGCCGGCTCGCCCTCGCCGGCGTGGTGACGCTCATCGCGGCCGCGCTGGGCGTGCTCGCCGTCGCCACTGCGGATCCTGACCGTCCGGCCGGTTCCGAGGCGGCAGTGGGCGCGAGCGAGCGCACGCCCGCCCGGGACGGCGGCGGGACCAAGGCCGCCGACCCGCCGCCGGCGACGTCCACGACTGGGGCGGACGGCGACGTCCCGCCCGTGAGCACGGGCGTCACCCGAGGGCCTCAGCGCCCGCCGGCGACGGCTCCACCGGCCACCGGCCCCGCCACGACCACGCCTCCCCCGCCGCCACCCACCGCCGCTCCCCCGGACCCCGGCCCTCAGTGGTACGACGTCGCCACCGGGGCCTGCCTGGACGACCTCGACGACGATCCGCTCACCGTGACCGCGGTGGCGGTCGTGGGTTGCGACTCCCCCCACGAATACGAGACGGCGGGCGGGCTGGCCAAGGCCCCGGGCCCGTACCCCGGCCCGGCCGGGCTGGCCCAGGAGGCCAGGGACCAGTGCGCCGCGGTAAGGGACTTCGCCAACGCTTTCCGGCCCGATCTCGTGCTCGGGTTCGCCATCGGTGTCCCCACGCAACAGGAGTGGGACCGCGGCGTGCAGGAGCTGGGCTGCTTCATCGGGCTCGCCGACGGGTCGCGCCTGACCGGGAAGCTCGCGGGCTGATGCCGGGCTACGACGTGGGCGTCGACGCCGGCACGACCTACACCGCCGCGGCGGTGTGGCGCGACGGGCGGGCCCGGATGGTGCCGTTGGGGACCCGGGCGGCGGAGGTCCCCTCGGTGGTGTACCTGACCCCGGGCGGCGAGTGGCTGGTGGGCCAGCCGGCCGAGGTGCGGGGCAGCCTCGACCCCGACCGGCTGGGCCGGGAGTTCAAGCGGCGCATGGGCGACCAGACGCCGATCCTGCTGGGAGGCACGCCCCAGTCGGCGGCGGCGCTCACCGGCCGGCTGCTGGCCTGGGTGCTGGCGCGGGTGGCGGCGCCCGAGGGCGGGCCGCCCGACCACCTGATCCTGACGTGCCCGGCCAACTGGGGCGGCTACAAGCGCGACGTCCTGCGCGAGGCGATCGACATCGCCGCCGCCGAGGCGGCCGGCGGAACCTGGCCTCCCGGCGAGGTCACGGTCGTCTCAGAGCCCCTGGCCACCGCCACCCACTTCGCGGCCTCGGCGCAGCTCGGGCCCGACGAGGTGGTGGCCGTCTACGACCTGGGCGGCGGGACCTTCGACGCCGCCGTGATGGCGCAGCGGGGCGACGGCCACCGCTTGTTGGGCGACGCCATCGGCCTCGAACACCTGGGCGGGATCGACTTCGACGACGCCGTCCTGGGCCACGTCACCGCCCAGATCGCCGACCAGATGGCCGAGCTGGACCCGGACGACCGGGCGACGGTGGCCGCCCTCGCTGCCCTGCGCCGGGCGTGCGTCGAAGCCAAGGTCGCGTTGTCGACCGAGACCGACGTGTCGGTCCCCGTGGCGCTGCCGCAGCTCCGCACCGACGTCCGGCTCACGCGGCCCGAGTTCGAGACCCTCATCCGCCCCACCCTCGCCACGACCATCGCCGCCCTGCGCCGCGCCCTGCGCACGGCGGGGATCGACGCCGGCGACCTCGCCTCGATCGTCCTCGCCGGCGGCTCGTCCCGCATCCCCCTCGTGGCCCAGATGCTGACCGACGAGCTGGGCCGGCCCATCACCAGCGACGCCCATCCCAAGCACCCCGTCGCCCTGGGCGCGGCCCGCCTCGCCCCCCGTCCCGCCGAGGCCCCTGCCGCCGCCCCGACCGCCTCGGGAACCGAGGCCCCAGCGCCGGTGGTCTCTGCTGCGCCCATCCCCGCGGCGCCGCGGCCGGTCCGTCCGCCGGCCGCGCCCGTGGCCACGGCGTGGCGCCGGGCACGGCGACTGGCCCTCGTCGGGCTGGTCGCCGTGACCCTGGCGGCGCTCGGCTGGCTCGGCGTCACGCTCACGGACGGCGGCCGCCGGGGCGGAGCGCAGGACGCCGCGCGGGCCGCCAACGAGCGACCCGAGTCCGGCAACGACCGGGAGGACGCCTCCGGCGGCGAGCCGCTGTCCCGGTCCGGTCAGTCCGAGTCCCCGGCGGGCGAGGACGGGGACACCCGGCCGGGAGCCGGCTCCGGGTCTCCGACCAGTAGCGCCGACCGCCCGGGGACCACCCTCCGGGATGGCGGCGGGTCCTCCTCGCCCGCCGCGCCCGGCTCCCCCACCACGGCGCCGCCCACCAACCCGGGGACCACGCCCCCGGGGCCGCCGGGCCGCCCCTTCTACGACGTCAACGTCGGGGCCTGCGTGAACGACCTGGGCCCCCACCCGCCGTCCAACATCACGGTGGTGGAGGCGGTGGGCTGCGACACCCCCCATCGCTTCGAGGCGATGGGCGTCCGGAACAAGCCCGACGGGGACTATCCCGGGCCCGACGCGCTCAGCCGGGAGATCGGCGAGTACTGCGGCGCCTTGCTCGAGTACTACTACGACTTCCGCCCCGAGCTCTATCTCGGCGGGTGGGTCGGCTACCCCAGCCTGCAGGAGTGGGACCGCGGCGTCCGCCGGCTGACCTGCTTTCTCGGACCGGGGGCCCCGAACCCCTCCACCACCTTCACCGGCCGCATCGCACCCTGAGCGCGACCGAACTGTCAGCGGCCGGTGAAGCGGGCGTGGCCGGGGCCGTGCTCGAGGAAGGACGCCACGCCGATGCGGGCGTCCTCGGTCGCGAAGACCTGGGCGAACAGCTCCTGCTCGAGGTCCACGCCGGCCGCGAGCGAGCTCTGCAGGCCGCGGTCGATGGCCCGCTTGGCCAGGCCCTGGGCCACCACCGCACCCTGGGCCAGCTCGGCGGCCAGGGCGTAGGCCCGGTCGTGGAGGGCCTCGGGCGCCACGACCTCGTCGACCAGGCCGATGCGGAGGGCCTCCTCGGCACCCACCTGGCGGCCGGTGAGGATCATGTCCTTGGCCTTCGCCGGGCCGACCAGGCGGGCCAGGCGCTGCGTGCCACCGCCGCCGGGGATGATGCCGAGCAGGATCTCCGGCTGCCCGAGCTTGGCCCGCTCCGAGGCGATGCGCATGTCGCACGCCAGCGCCAGCTCGCAGCCGCCGCCCAGGGCGAAGCCCGAGATGGCCGCGACCACGCAACGCGGGATGCTGGCCACCGCGTCCAGGGCCCGCACGAAACCTCCGCCCACGACCCGCGCCTCGTCCGGACCGCCGAACTCGGAGATGTCCGCGCCTGCCGCGAAGATCCGGTCACCGCCGGTGACGACCACCGCCCCCGGCGGGTCCTCGGTGAGGGCGATGGCGGCCGCCTCCAGCTGCGCCAGCAAGGTGCTCGACAAGGCGTTCACCTTGGGGTTGTCGAGCCGGAGCACCGCGACCCCGTCGTTGCGTCGCTCGACGTGTACGAGCGCGTCATCTACAGGCATGAGGCTGCACCCTACGCCTCGCCCAGCAGGCGGTCGGCGGCGGACCCTACTTCTCGCGGAGCAGCCGGTCGGCTGCAGACCCTACTTCTCGCGGAGCAGCCGGTCGGCTGCGGTCCAAGGGTCGAGGTCGCCGGCGGCCACCGCGTCGGCCAGCTCGGTGGCCTCGGGGCTGGTGGTCATGGCGCGGGCCCGCTCCAGCAGTGCCGCGGCCACCAGGCGGGTCACCTCCTCGGACGCCCGGCGGTGGCGCCGCTCGGCCAGCCCACCCGAGGCCAGCAGGTGGGCGCGATGGTCGCTGACGGCGCGCCACACGCCGTCCACGCCCTCGCCCGAGGTGGCCGTGGCGCACAGCACCGGGGGCCGCCAGCGGTCCGGCCCGCGGGAGGCGGGCAGGGCGATGTCGAGCATGCGTTCGAGATCCCGGGCGGTCTCCTGGGCGCCGGGGCGGTCGGCCTTGTTGACCACGAACACGTCCGCGATCTCCATCAGCCCGGCCTTGTTGGCCTGCACCGCGTCGCCCCACCCCGGGTTGACCACGACCAGGGTGGTGTCGGCCTGGCCCACCACCTCCACCTCGACCTGGCCCACGCCCACCGTCTCCAGGATCACCCACGGGTAGCCCGCGGCGGTCAGCACCCGCACGGCCTCGGGGGCGGCGACGGCCAGGCCTCCCAGGTGGCCCCGGGTGGCCATCGAGCGGATGAACACCCCTTCGTCGAGGGCGTGGTCGCCCATGCGGACGCGGTCACCCAGAATGGCCCCGCCCGAGAACGGCGACGACGGGTCGATGGCCAGCACCGCCACCGGCTCGCCCGCGGCCCGCACCACGTCGACCAGCGCGCTGGTCAGGGTCGACTTACCCGAACCGGGCGCGCCGGTGATGCCGACCGTGTACGCGTCGCTGCCTCGCCCGTGCATGGCCCGCCCGACCGCCCGGGCGCCGTCACCCCCGCGCTCGACGATCGAGAGCAGCCGGGCCAGGGCGGAGCGGTCGCCGTCGCAGGCGGCGGCGATGAGATCGTCGGGGGACTTGCCGGCCACGCCGGCACGCTACCGGCGGGCAGGACGGCGGCGGGGGCTAGAGGCCGATGCCCACCGAGGTCTCGGTGGGGGCGCCCACGTCCACCACTTCGGTGACGCCCGGCACCCGATCCTTGAGGATGCGCTCGATGCCGGCCTTGAGCGTGACCGTCGAAGCGGGACAGGACACGCACGCCCCCACCAGCTCCACGGACACGACGCCGGTCTCCACGTCGACGTCGCGCAGGAAGATGTCACCGGCATCCGCCTGGATGGCGGGCCGGATCACCTCGATCACCTGTTGGACCTTGTCCCTGTCGAGCACCTGGTCTCCCATCGGACACAACGCGTCGCATCGTCGCGAAATCGGCGCGTACCGATCAACACCGGAGGCATCGACGGTGTTCCAGAAATAGCAGTCCCCGCCGCGAAGCGCGAGTCTGGAGGGCGTGACGACGTCGGTCTTGGCGCACCAGGGAGGCTGGGACGAGCTGCTGATGGTGCTGGTGCCCATCGCCATATTCGCCCTCCTCCTGGTGGTGGCGAACCGCCGCGCCAGCCAGATCGAGCGCGAGAACAGCGAGGGCGGCGGGCAGGCCGGAGCGCCCGGTAGCTCACCCGGTGGGCCGGAGGGGCCCTCCGCCGGGTAGCGGCGTGCCCCGGTTCCGCACCAGCCGCACCGTCGACCCCGCCACCGCCGACCGGCTGCTCCGCCCCCGCGACGACATCGTCGCCGAAGTGGCCGCGGGCGACGGTCAGTTCGCGCTCGGCCAGGGGCCGTTCGACCACTACGAGCGTCATGTCACGAGCGAACGTGTGGGTCCGACCGACGCCGACGGGAACGGCGCGGGAGCCGTGCGGGTGACCCAGGAGATCGAGTTCCGCCTGCCCGTGGGCACCTGGCCGTTCCTGCTGAACCCCGCAGTGCGCTACACGCTGAAGCGGCCGCCCACCGGCAAGATGCCCTGGTGGTACCCGCCGCAGCGGCCCGACGCCCGCGGCGCCACCGTGCTGGGCCTGCTGGCCACCCTCTCGCTCGTGGCCGGCTACCTGGGCACGCTGCTGACCCAGACGATGACCTTCGCGGCCGACGAGTTCGGGGCCGGCACCGGGGCACAGGGCAACGCCTTCGCCGCCGTGCGCCTCGGGGGCCTGCTGGCGATCGCGCTGGGGGCGATGGCGGACCGGCGGGGCCGGCGCCTGATCCTGACCGGCGCGCTGGTGGCCAGCATCCTGTCCACCGTGGCCGGGGCGTTCGCGCCCAACCTCGCGGTGCTGGCCGCCACCCAGACCGTGAACCGGGGGACGTGGGCCGCCGCGGGCCTGATGCTGGCCATCATCGCCGCCGAGGAGATGCCGGCCGGCGCCCGGGCCTACTCGCTGTCGCTGCTGGCCATGACCGGGGCCCTGGGCGCCGGCGTGGCGCTGTGGCTGCTGCCCATCGCCGACCTCGGGCCTCGCGGGTCGGGCGCGTGGCGGGTGCTGTACCTGGTGCCGCTGGCGTTCCTGCCAGTGGTGGCCCGCTTCGGCCGGCTCATCCCCGAGAGCCGGCGCTACGAGCGGCCCCACCTCAACGTGCGCTTCACCGGGCACTACCACCGGTTGCTGCTGCTGGCCTCGACGTCGTTCCTGCTCAACGTGTTCATGGCCCCCCAGTCCCAGTTCCGCAACGAGTTCCTGCGGGACGAGCGGGGCATGACGGCAGCCACCATCTCGCTGTTCGTCCTGGTGACTTCCACGCCTGCGGGCATCGGCATCGTGGCCGGTGGGCGCCTGGCCGACACCCGCGGCCGGCGGGTGGTGGGGGCGACCGGCATCGCGGTGGGCACTCTCCTCATTGCCCTCTCCTTCGCCCTCGATGACGTGTGGATGTGGCTGGCGGCCACCGTGGGCGGGATCTTCGCCGCCGCGCTGGTCCCCACCATCACCGTCTACGGCCCCGAGCTGTTCCCCACCTCGCTGCGGGGCCGGGCCAACGGGATCGTCGCCACCGTGGCCATGGCGGGCAGCGTCGTGGGCCTGTTCGCCGCCGGGCACCTGGAGGACGCGTTGGGCTCGTTCGGCCGGGCCCTCGCGATCCTGGCCGTCGGACCGCTGATCATGGCGCTGGTGATCCTGCGGTGGTTCCCCGAGACCGCCCGCCGCGAGCTGGAGGACCTCAACCCCGAGGACCGCCTGGGCCTGGAGGGCGCCCCACCACCCGAGCCTGCGCACGCTTCGTCCGATCCCCCGACCGGCGATTAGCGTTCGGGCATGAGCCGCATGCGGCGGGCGCCCGTCGCGGCGGAGGTGCTGTTGGTCCTGGGGGTCGCCTGCACGGGCGGCGGCAGCGGCGACGAGCTCGACCTCTCACCTCCGGCCGAGTCGCCCTTCGCCGACATCGACAGCCAGGGGGCGCTTCAGGACGCGTCACACCGTGCCGCGACGTTCCACGTCGCCCAGGCCACCGGCGAGACGCTGGTGGTGCGGTCGTCGCCGCGGGAGGACGCGCCGGAGCTCCGCACCCTGACCGCGGCCGAGGAGGTGAGCGGCCAGATCGTGTGCCTGGTGTCCCAGGAGCTGGGCGATTGGGTGTCGGTGTACCTGCCGGCGGGACCGGCCGACGCCGTGGGCTGGGTCGAGCGCGACGAGGTGAACCTGTCCCGCCACCAGTACCGCATCGCCCTTGACCGCACCGCGCACACCCTCACAGTGTTCAACGGGGACACCACCGCCCTCACCAGTCCGGTGGCGATCGGGCCCGACGCCCCTGCTCCCGGAGCCCGCCTGTTCATCAAGGACCTGGTGGCCACCCCCGACCCCATGGGCCCGTACGGCAACTACGCCTACGGGCTGTCCGGGTCGTTCAACGACCTCGCGGCCTTCACCGCCGGCCAGGGCGTGGTCGCCCTGCACGGCACCAACGACCTGACCACCCTGGGCTTCGACGTGGACCACGGCTCCGTGGGCCTCGATCCGGCCGCCATCACCAGCCTGGTGGAGACGGTGGGCCTCCCCCTCGGCGTCCCGGTCGAGGTCACCGGCTGAATCCTGCCGGCCTCAGATCCCCTGGGCCCAGGTGGTGACGGCCTCGGCGACCTGGGCGTCCGCGCCCTTGAGGTCGTGGCGGCCGCCTTCGATCCAGACATGGGTCACCGGACCCGGGATGGCGCGGGTGTGGGACTCCAGCTCGTCGGGGGTGCCGAACGGGTCGCGGGTGCCGGAGACGAACAGGCACGGCACGTGCAGGGCGGGGAAGTGCTCGATCCGCAGCTTGTCCTCCCGGCCCGGAGGATGCAGCGGGTAGGAGATCAGGGCCAGGCCCGCCGCCGGGAGGCCTTCGGCCACCGCCATCGAGCACATCCGGCCGCCCATCGAGCGGCCGCCGAGCACCAGGGACGCCGGGTCGACGCCGGCCTTGGACGCCAGCAGCCCGGCCTCCTCCACCACGCACGCGATGAGCTTGGGAGCGCGGTCGGGGGCCCGCCGGCCCTCGCGGCGGTAGGGGAAGTCGGCCCGGACGACCGGGAACTCAGCTCCGAAGGTGTCGACGAGGGTGCGCTCCACCGCCACCAGGGCGGGCTGGGTACGGCTGCTCCCGGCGCCGGGGAACAGCAGGGCGCCGCCGGCGGTCATACGGCCAGCAGGATGCGGCGGGCCTCGCTCAGCTCGGCCAGGCGCTCGGCGGCCTCGCCCCGGTCGCCCCCGTGGTCCGGGTGGGCGGCGCGCACCAGGTCGCGGAAGCGGCGCTGGACCGCCCGGCGGCCGGGCCGGGCGGTGCCGTTGCGCAGGTCGAGCACGCCCAGCGCCCACGCCACCGGGTCGCGGTAGGCCTCGGCCGACCACTCGTGATCGCGGGAGAGGCCGGACAGGTAGGCCACGAGAGTGCCGTCGATCGACCCCGACCAGCGCATGCCCTTGCGGATGGCCTCCATGACGCCGGTGCGCGACTCACGGGCCATCGCGCCGGCGGCGTACACCGCCGCCAGGATGTGCTGGGCGGCCGCGCCCTTGTCGGCGATCTCGAACGCCAGCTCCTCGCCGTCGCCGCGCAGGCGGTGGACGCTCTGCTGCAGCCCGATCCGGTCGGTCTGCAAGCGGTGGCGCAGCCGGGGCTGGGGGATCGAGTACCCGGCCTCCAGCTGGCGGGTCAGCCGGTCGAGGTCGTCGAACAGGTCGGGGTCCAGCACCGGGATGTAGGCGGCCACGATGCCGGCCAGCAGGATGCCCCCGAACCCGGGAGCCGGCGTCACCGGCAGGTCCCGGCGGCCCAGCGCCACCCGGCGGGTGGGAGCGATGGCCCGCGAGTGGAAGACCTCGAGTTCGGCCAGGATCACCGGCGCAGCCTAACTGCGCGGACCCCTCCTCCAGCGCATCCGCGGGCCTAGGGCGTGCCCTACACGAAAGGCCGCAAGGAGGTACGCAGGTCACGGGCCTGCGTGGTGACCGCCTCTTCGTCGATCGTGTCCTCCAGCAGCAGATCGGACAGCGAAACCACCTGCTCCACGAGGTGCTTCCAGTCCGCGGCACCTACGCCGTAGGGCGGCTTCGAGCCCTCGATGGCCTTGCTCGCCTCCAGGATGGCGATGACGCCCTCATGGTCCTCGCCGTCGTGCTGGAGCCGGTCGGCCGCCACGAACAGGCCGCCCATCAGCTCGGCGCCCGCCATGCCGTCGTCGTCGCCGGTCGCGGCCGCGGCGGCCTCCGACACCTGGTCGAAGACCTCGTCGGCGGCCTCCTCGTCGTCCGCGTAGACGTAGATCTCGGCCTCGTCCCACGCGTAGGCGATGCCGGCCGCGGTGAGCTGGTCGACCAGCTCGTCGACCTGGTGGTCGTCCCAGTCCGCCAGGTCGTAGGCCACCTGGTCTCGGGTGGCGTCGAGCGGCTCGGGCTGGTCCGCTTCGTCCTCGCGGTCGGCCGACTCGCCCTCCACCAGGTCGAGGATGTTCTCGACCGGCGCCTCGTCCTCGGCCGCGACCTGGAGCTCGGTGCCGTCCCAGGCGTGGGGGATGGCGGCCTCCTGCAGGCGGTCGGTCACCGCCTGGCGCTCCAGCTCGCTCCAGTCGTCGAGGTCGTACACGACATCGCCGTCACCCGACGCGGCGTCGTCCTCGGGCTCGTCGGGCGGTGGCTCCTCGGGCTCGAGCGGCATGCCCGAGATGCTGACGTCGTCGAACTCGTCGTCTTGCTTGTTCTGGAAAGGATCGGAGAGTTGACCCACGGGCACATCTAACCAGGCCGACTATCTTCCCCGCATGACCGAGAAGCAGCGCCCCGACCGCAACCTGGCCATGGAGCTCGTGCGCGTGACCGAGGCAGCAGCGCTGGCGGCATCCCGGTGGATGGGGCGGGGCGACAAGAACGGCGCGGACGGTGCCGCCGTCGACGCGATGCGCATCGTGCTCGACAGCGTGCCCATGGACGGGATCGTCGTGATCGGTGAGGGCGAGAAGGACGAGGCGCCCATGCTGTTCAACGGCGAGCGGATCGGCGACGGCAGCGCCATCCCGACCGACGTGGCGGTCGACCCCATCGACGGCACCACCCTCACCGCCCTGGGGCGGGGCAACGCGATAGCCGTCATCGCCGTGTCCGAGCGGGGCACCATGTTCGACCCCGGGCCCTGTGTCTACATGGAGAAGATCGCCGCCGGCCCCGACGGCGTGGGCGTGATCGACATCACCCGCCCGGTAGCCGAGAACATCGAGGCGCTGGCCAAGGCCAAGGGCACCACGCCCCGCGACATCACCGCGGTGGTGCTGGACCGGGACCGGCACACCGACCTGATCGCCGAGATCCGCTCCACCGGCGCCCGCATCCGGCTCATCCCCGACGGCGACGTGGCCGGCGCCATCTCCACCGCCTGGACGGAGTCCGGCGCCGACATGCTGTTCGGCATCGGCGGCACGCCCGAAGGCGTCATCGCCGCGGCCGCGCTCAAGTGCATGGGCGGCGAGCTCCAGGGCCGGCTGTGGCCCCGCCACGACGACGAACGCCAGGCCGCCATGGACGCCGGCTACGACCTCCACCGCGTGCTCAGCACCGACGACCTGGTGGGCGGGGACAACTGCTTCTTCGCCGCCACCGGCATCACCGACGGTGAGCTGCTCAAGGGCGTGCACTTCTCCCGCGCCGGAGCCTCCACCCAGTCGCTGGTCATGCGGTCGAAGTCCGGGACGGTCCGCCTGGTGAACGCCCAGCACCAGCTGTCGAAGCTCTCGCGGTTCTCCTCGATCGACTTCGCCTGAGCCGCGGTCAGAGCCGCTGGGTGGCGCGGGCGCCGAGCCAGCGCTTGAGCCGCCGGGGCACCAGCGCGGACGCGGCCATCAGCACCCGGTTGTGCCGGCCGGTCACGTGCCACGCTTTGCCGGCACGAGCGGCGTCGAGCGCTTCGGCCGCCACGGCCTCGGCCGACTGCCACAGCGGGCCCGGGATCTTGCGCCTCGCGATGCCCGCCCGCTGCTGGAACTCGGTGCGGGTGAACCCGGGCAGCACGGTGGTCACCGTGACGCCGGTCCCCGCCACCTCGCCGGCCAGAGCTTCGCCGAAGCTCGACACGAACGCCTTGGTGGCGCCGTAGGTGGCGTTGCCCGGCGTGGCCTGCAGCCCGGCCACCGACGACACGTTGAGCACCGTGCCCCGCCCCCGGGCCACCATGGGGACCAGCGCGGCGTGGGTCAGGCGCACCAGGGCGGTCACGTTGACCGCGATCTCCCGCTCCTCGCCGTCGACGTCCAGCGTGGCGAACGGCCCGTAGGTGCCGAAGCCGGCGTTGTTCACCACCAGGTCGAGCGGGCGGGCCGCGTCGCCGATCCGGTCCGCGACCCGGCGCCGGCCGGCCGCGTCGGCCAGGTCGGCCACCAGCACCTCGACCTCTACTCCCCCGCCCGCGCCGAGCTCGGCGGCCAGCTTGTCGAGCCGCTCCCGGTCGCGGGCCACCAGCACCAGGTCGACCCCCTGGGCGGCCAGCCGGCGGCACAGGGCCGCGCCGATGCCCGACGACGCCCCGGTCACCAGGGCACTCCCCCAGCTGTCGGGGCTCACGACGACGAGCGCGGCGACATGGAGATCCGCTGGGACGCCTCACCTCGCAGCACCCGCACCGCGAGCTGGCCGTTGGCCAGCGAGGCCTCGACCCCGCCGCCGAAGCCGGGCGGCAGGTCGAGCTCCCGCTCGTAGCCGCCGTAGTCCCACTCGTGCAGCAGGTAGTCCTTGGGCGCCGCGCTGCGCAGGTGGGAGGTGATGCGCAGGCAGGCGCCCATGAGATCGATGGTGACGTCGCTGGGCTGGACCGCGGGCAGGGGCGCGACCACCACCAGCGCGTCACCGGTGATGAAAACGTTCACCGGCACCTGTTGGGGGCGCATCAATCGCTCGGTGGCGGCGGTCGCCTCCGTGACCCGCTGGTGCTTGGTCTGCTGCTCGGTCGCCATGGGACGACCGTACCCCGGTGCATGGGGGTCCCGTACAGGGGATCACTCGAGGGGATCGGGCATGACGAGGCTGGCATCCCGCCGGGCGGCCAGGTCGACCAGCGCGGCCCGCAGATGCCCGCCGATCCCCTGGCGGCGGTGGGGCGGCGCCACCACCAGGGCCTCGACCTCCACCCGATCGCCCACCACTGCGCCGTGGGCCACGCCCACCACGCAGCCCTCGCGGCGGGCGGTGAGGGCCCAGCTGCCGGGCCGGTCCGGATCGGGTGCGGCAGTCCCGGGCAGCAGCCGCTGCGCCACCGGGTCGACCAGCACGGTCTCGGTGATCTCGACCGGCAGCCCGCCCCGGCCGATCACCGCGGGCGGGGTGAAGGGGGCGTCGGCGACGGGGCGCCACACCCGGCCGCGGCCTTCCCGCAGCAGGTGCACGCGGTCGATGGTCACGTCGGCCCGGTAGGCGGCCAGGGTGGACAGCGCGGCGGGGATGCGGGCGGGGTCCATCTCGTCGGCCAGCGTGGCGTGGGGCACGAAGGTGTGGCTGAGCGGCCGGGACAGCGGGGGGTGGAACACCCGCTCCCGCAGGGCGTGCAGGCCCTCCAGGTCGCCGCCCACCTCCAGGTACACCACCGGGGTGACCGGGTGGAAGGTGGTCGGCGGGCCCAGCTCCAGGCGCAGCGGGCCGCCCGCGGCGGCCGCTTCCCGCAGGACGGCCAGGGCATCGGGGAGGTCGACGTCGTTGACGTTGACCGGCGGGACCAGCGTGATGTGCGAGGGGATCCGGCCGAGGGACTCCTCACCGAGGGCCCGGCGCAGGCCGTCCAGCTCCGTGGCCACCGGCCCGGGCACCAGCAGCGCGACGCCCAGACGCTGCCGTGCCATGCGCCCGACCCCTAACCGCCCGCGGGCGGGCAGGTGGAGATGGCGGGCTCGCCGGCGAAGCGCTGCTGGATCCAGGCCGCGCCGTCGGCCACCGCGCCCGGAGCCGCCGCGCCGTGGCCGTCGCCGTTCTCGTACACGCGGCGCTCGACCACCTGGCCCTTCTGGCACATGCGGTCGAACAGGATGCCGGACAGCGCGATGGGCACGACGTCGTCGGCCGCGCTGTGGAGGATCAGGACGGGGGCGTCGGTCACGACGTTGCCGGGGTTGTTCTCCTCGGCCAGCGACGCCCAGGGCTCGGTCTGAGCGCCGTTGGGCACCAGGAGCTGCGAGGAGTCGAGTGCGGCGAAGTGGCCGAGGACGTCGCCGGTGCAGCCGTCGTCGACCGCGTCCAGCTCGGTCTCGCCCTGCGGCGTGAGCACGTCGCTCAGCGGAGCGTCGGGGTAGGCGTCGTTGAACCCGGCGATGATCATGTACACGAAGCCGGCGATGGCGCCGCGGGAGCCGGCCGCGAGGATCAGGGGCAGCTCGGTCGCGGGCGCCCCCGCCACCGTGCCCACCAGATGGAAGTCGGGCGCCCAGTCGGCCGCCAACTGGCCCGCGAACAGGGCTCCGTGGCCGCCCTGCGAGTACCCGAAGATGGCGAGCTGGTCGCCCCCGTCGGCGTCGGGCAACTGCTCGGCGGCGATGGCGGCGTCGAGCACGCCGCGCCCCTCGCTCTCGCCCACCAGGTACGGGTGGCGGCCCGGCGTGCCCAGGCCCTCGTAGTCGGTCTGGGCGACGAGGTAGCCGGCACCCAGGAAGGGCCCCATGGCGAACGTCGCCCGCCCGCCGGTGGCCTTGGACGGCGCGCACTCGTCGGCGATCCCGGTCGTGCCATGCGCCAGCGTCACCACCTGGCGCCCGCCATCGGGGGCCTCGGCGGTGGGGACGCCGACCACCCCGGTGACGGCGATGGGGTCGCCCCCCACGTCCTCGGAGGTGTACATGATCCGCCACATGGTGGCGTTCTCGACGCCGGCGTTCTCCACCGGCTGGTAGCGCAGGAGGGTCCCGTGGGGCACGTCGGGAAGCTCGTCCGGCTCGCCGTAGAAGTCGGTGCCCGAGAACTCCTCGGGCTCGGGAAGCGTCGTCTCCCGGGAGTTCGAGGTGGTGCCGGCGTCGGCGGCGCGGTCGCCGCCGCCACTCCCCGAGTCCGTACAGGCGGCCGCCGTGAGCGCCAGTGTCACCAGGAGCGCGAACAACCGCAGTGGCCGTCTCACCCGATTAGTCTTGCTTACGGATGTGACAATCCGCACATCGCGTTTCAGTGCGTAGCGGTGCCCAGGCCTCCGGCGGCCGCGAGGCGCACATGGGCCCGGCGCGCGGCGCCCTCGGCCTCGGCGTCATGGTCGTGCTGCAGCTGGCGCTCGGCCTCCTCGCCCGACCGGCGCGCCCGCTCGACGTCGATCTGGCTGGACAGCTCGGCCACGTCCGACAGGATCGTCACGACGTCGTTGGACACCTCGACGAAGCCGCCGTGCACCGCCACCAGCTCGTCGCCCTGGGCGGAGCGGATGGTCACGGTGGCGATGTCGAGGGCGCCGACGAAGGGCGTGTGCCCGGTCAGGAAGGCCAGCTCGCCGCCCCCGATGGTGCGGGCGATGACGATGTCCGCCTCGCCCGAGTACAGGATGCGCTCGGGCGAGACCAGCTCGACCTGCATGGTCACGACGTCGACTCCCCGGCCGCCTGGCGCAGCTGGTCCGCCTTGCGACGGGCGTCGTCGGCGCCGCCGACGTTCAGGAACGCCTGCTCGGGCAGGTCGTCCAGCTCGCCGTTGATCAGGGCCTCGAACGACGACACCGTCTCCTCCACCGGAGTGAAGATGCCGGGCAGGCCGGTGAAGGCCTCGGCCACGAACATGGGCTGGGACAGGAACCGCTGGATCTTGCGGGCCCGGGCCACCGTGATCTTGTCCTCCTCGGCCAGCTCGTCGAGGCCGAGGATGGCGATGATGTCCTGCAGCTCCTTGTAGCGCTGCAGGATCTCCTGCACCCGGCGGGCCACGCCGTAGTGGCGCTCGCCCACCACATCGGGCTGGAGGATGGTGGAGGTCGAGGCCAGCGGGTCCACCGCCGGGTAGATGCCCAGCGCGGTGATGTCACGGGACAGCTCGGTGGTGGCGTCGAGATGGGTGAAGGTGGTGAACGGGGCCGGGTCGGTGTAGTCGTCGGCCGGCACGTACACCGCCTGGAGCGAGGTGATGGAGCGCCCCCGGGTCGAGGTGATGCGCTCCTGCAGCTCGCCCATCTCGTCGGCCAGGGTGGGCTGGTAGCCCACGGCCGAGGGCATGCGGCCGAGCAGGGTCGACACCTCGGAGCCCGCCTGCACGAAGCGGAAGATGTTGTCGACGAACAGCAGCACGTCCTGGCCCTTGGCGTCGCGGAAGTACTCGGCGATGGTCAGGGCGGACAGGGCGACCCGCAGGCGCACCCCCGGCGGCTCGTCCATCTGGCCGAACACCAGAGCGGCCTTCTCGAGCACGCCCGACTCCTGCATCTCCAGGAACAGGTCGGTGCCCTCCCGGGTGCGCTCGCCCACGCCCGCGAACACCGACACGCCGCCGAACTGCTCGGCCACCCGGCGGATCATCTCCTGGATCAGCACGGTCTTGCCCACCCCGGCCCCACCGAACAGGCCGATCTTGCCGCCCCGCAGGTAGGGGGTCAGGAGGTCGATGACCTTGATGCCGGTCTCGAACACCTCCTTCTTGGGCTCGAGGGCGTCGAAGCCGGGGGCCTCGCGGTGGATGTCCCAGTAGGCGTCGATCTTGTCGGCGTCCAGCTCGGCGACGTCGAGCGGCTCGCCGATCACATTGGTGACATGGCCCAGCACGCCGTCGCCGACCGGCATCGTCAGGCCGGTGCCCAGGTTGCGGACCTCGGTGCCGCGGATGAGGCCGTCGGTGGGCTTCAGGCAGATGGCCCGCACCCGGGAGTCACCGATCTGCTGGGCCACCTCGGCCCGCACGGCGATCGGCTCGCCCTCGACCGTGATGGTCATCTCGAGGGCGGTGTTGATGGCGGGCACGGCGTCGGGCGGGAACTCGACGTCGACCACCGGGCCGGCAATGGCGACCACTCGCCCGGACTTGGGGGCGGTGCCGGTGTCGGTGCTGGTGTCGGTGACGGTCATTTCGGGCTCCTGTGCTAACGGCGCGAACGTTCGAGGGAGTCGGGCAGGGAGTCGACCAGCATGTCGGCCGACATGAGGACGTGGTCGACCAGCAGGTCGTCGCGGCCGGCCTGGGCCGCCCGCATGGCCTCCGCCCCGCCGACGATCTCCATGATCTCGGTGGTGATGGCGTCCTGGCGGGCCCGGTTCATGGCCCGGCTGTACTTGACGATGAGGTCCTCGGCGTTGTCGGTGGCGGACTTCATGGCCCGCTGCTGGGCGGCGAAGAAGGAAGCGGCGCCCTCCAGCAGGGCGGCGTAGAGCCGAGCCTCCGCATAGCGGGGCAGCAGCCGGTCGAGGATCTCCTGGGCACCCGGCTCGAACTCGTAGTCGGCGGCGAGGCCCTCCCGCTGGACCTCCAGCATGGCCGGGTCGAGCGGCACGAAGCGGCGGATCGACACCCGTTGCGTCGCGGCCGACAGGAACCGGGTGTAGGCCAGCTCGATCAGGTCGTACTCACCGTCCTCGAAGCGCGGGACGACGAACTCGGCGATGGCCCGGGCGTCCTCGTACTCCGGGTTGTCGAGGAAGCCGGTGAAGCTGCGGTCGATGGTCCAGCCCCGGAAGCGGAAGTAGGACTCGGCCTTGCGACCCACGGTGATGAGCCGGGTCTGGCGGCCCTCCGCCCGCTGGCGCTGCATCGAGCGCTCGGCCGCGCGGATGACCGTGCTGTTGTAGGCGCCGCACAGGCCCCGGTCGGCAGTGATCACCACGTAGGCGACCGTGCCGACCACGGGCCGCTCCTCCAGCAGGGGAGAGCCACGGCCGGCGCCGCCCGCGGCCAGGTTGCCGATCACTTCGGTGATCCGCTCGGTGTAGGGGCGCGCCGCCGTCACCCGCTGCTGCGCTTTGAGGATGCGGCTGGCGGCGATGAGCTCCATCGCCTTGGTGATCTTCTTGGTCGACTGCACCGAGCGGATGCGCCGGCGCAGCGCCCGTTCCTTGCCGCCCGGCATCTACTCGCCCGCTTCGGGGGCCGCCTCGGCGGCCTCGTCGGCGGCCTGCTCCCAGCCGAACTGCTCGGCGAA
>DASRJN010000040.1:0-3539 GCA_035649455.1 Acidimicrobiales bacterium | reverse complement strand
CCCCTCCAGAGAGAATCCCGAGGCGCAAGGGAGGAAGGGCCCGATCGTGAACGCCGGGGCCCTTCCTCAACCGGTTCGGGCTACTGGCTCACCTCCCGGGTGACGATGTTGGCGGGATCGGTCGCGGTCGTGACGGTGAAGAACGGGATGAAAGCAGACCCGTTCTGTCCGAGTCCGACGTAGTCGCCCAGGAAGAATCCTCGGGCCACGGGCGCCCTGCGGCTATCGAACGGGGCGTCGGTCACCGCGACCTCTTCATCCCAGCTCGCCGCCACCGAGCAGTCCTCGGATGCGGCGTGGCAGTGGGCGACGAACGCCTCGGTGGGGGTGGTCGCGCCGTCGTCGTCGGTGTTGCTCCGGAAGTCGTAGTAGGAAACACCCACGGTGCCGTCGTCCAGAACGTGGACCATCGGCGTGAACGCCTGCTCGTTCAGGTTGTTGGCCAGATCCGGCGTCTGGTTCACCTTGATCGGGGCCGACCAGGTTAGTCCCCCATCGAGGGACTGACTGAACGCGATGCTGGACCGGGGCCCGAACCGGCTGTCCTGCCACACCAGATACACCGCACCGGTGGTCCGATCGACGGCGATCTCGGCGTTGATGTCCCCGGTGCGGTGGCTAGCCACGACGCCTGCGGGCAACGGCGAATCCGGGTCGATGACGATCCCCCGGAAGAACCTGTCGACGATGGTCTCGTGCTTGTCCCAGGTCGCGCCGTGGTCCGAGGACCGGATCACGGCGATGTGCGTGCCTCGGGTGCCCTGGTCGTTCCTGGTCCCCCGGAGCAGCGTCATCACGTTGATCAGCTCGCCGTCGAACGCGTCGTTGTCGGGCAGCACGGCGATCTGGTTACCGATGGTCTGGGCGATGACCCCGGCCCTGAAGATCCTCCCGGCGGGCTCCCAGGTCTGGCCGCCGTCGGTGGTCCTGGCGAACAGCGGGTCGCCGGCGAAGGCGACGGAGTTCTCGAACGCCTGCTGGTTCCGGTTGCCGCTCGGTGGCGAAACGACCAGATCCCACACCGCGTACACGAAGTTGGAGTCGTTCGGGTCCGCGGTGATGGCGTTCTTGTCGTTGAACGCGTTCGGGCTCTCGTCGCGGTTGAGGGAGACCGGATCCTCCCACGTCGCCCCGTGATCGGTCGAACGGGACACCAGCATGTCGTCGGGGTTCGTATCGAAGCCGCCGGGGGCGGTGTCGGTGGACAAGCTCATCAGGTACGCGGTGCCGTCCGGAGAGATCGCCACCCACGGGTCGGACGCCCGCTCGAAGTTCCCCCCGTTGGCCGCGGTTCCCCCGGTGCAGTTCGACGACTTGGTCAGCGCGTTGGTTGTCCAAGTCGCCCCGCCGTCGAGGCTGGTGGCGCTGACGTTGCCCTCCGATCCGCCGTTGTTCCACCGGTCCTGCTGCCAGGCCCCGATGATGACGTGCGGGTTCGACGGATCCACCATCACGTGGGGCTCGACCTCGCTGTTGACGAACTGGACAGCCGGTACGCCGCCAACATCGCGGAACCCGGTGTCACCTTCACAAGCAGCGATCGGACTGGCCCCGGACACAGTGACCAGCGGGCCCGTAGTGGACGGGTCAGCCGTGGCCGGAACCGAGCCGACCACGGCCAGAACAGCCACAGACGTACCTAGCGCGATGACCTTGCTTCTCGGGCGATGCATTCCAACCCCTCCTTACGGGAGCCGTGACATCGTCCGAAGCCCTGCCTAGGGCGGCGACGATGTTCGGCTAGCTGAGGTGACCGGCCACACGGGGCCGGCGGCTGAACCGCTCGACGAAGCTCCTGCCACGATGGAACGCTGGCGCGAGGACTCTGATCGCGCCAATGCGCCCGAGCAGAGGGTCGTGAGCCTCGTACATGTCGGCCATCCTCCTGCGGCTGCCCAGTTCCCCGAGCTCACCGAGCCGACGAGTACGGCCGTGGAGCCGACCACCGAAAGATTGTACCTGGAGAGCGGCACGCAGGATTCGGCAACGTGCCATGACGTAACAGATCGACGGATCGGAATCCAGTGCCCGGGGCACCGGGTGTCCCAGAATGCGCCCACATATTGACGTGAGACATGCCCCTGAGGTGCCGAAGGGTGTCACGCTCCCGGCGATCGGGGCGATGGCGGCGCGCTGTCGCGGGTCGGTTCCCCAGCGCAAGCAGGATCGACCGGCACCGGCGAAACGAAAGCCACCTTTGGCCTCGGCGCCGCCCCGACGTAGCAGAGCTGGCAACCGGCCATGGATCATCTCGCGGCAAGGACATCGTGTAGCCGTGAGACCGCCCGCTCGAACGGCGGGCTGACGAAGACGACAGCGCGGTGGACTCCCAGGTCCTCCAAGTGATCCAACTCGGCGCGGTTGGGCGGCGCCGAGACGGTCACCAGGAAGCTGGCCATGTCGCCGCCCGCATCGGCATGGGCAGACCGGGCCACGTCGAGGAGGGCCAGCAGGCCAGGCCCGCCGGGCAGGTTGACGCCATCGCCGACCGTGCCGGCCAGGGCGGCCATCTTGGGGCCGAAGCCGCCGACGACAATGGGTGGCGCAGGCTCGGGCTGCAAGAAGCCCTCGGCGCCCCCACGGTGCCCTCGCCACACCGCCCTCAACGTGGCGACCTGGTCGGCTACCGCCGCCCGCCGCCGAGCATCGCCAAGGACCACACGCCCCAGCGCCTCCTGCTCGAGGGCGTAGGGGGTGTCGCGTCCCCCGCCGGCGCCCATGCCGAGTAGCAGGCGCCCGCCGCTGAGCTCCTGAAGCGTGGCGGCCATGACCGCGAGCGTCCCTGCTGGCCGGTTCGCCACGTTGAGCACGAGCGGCCCCACCATGATGCGGGGAACAGTCGCAGCGATCGCAGTGAGCGTCGTCCAGCACTCGAGGACGCGGTCCCGCCCATGCACCGAGCCGGCCAGATGGTCGTAGAGCCACACGCCCCCGAAGCCGGCCCGCTCGGCCGCGGTGGCGCCGGCCAGGGCATCGTCGACGCGGACACCGAACGGGTCGAAGAGCAGGTCGATCTCCACGAGGCGAGCATGGCAGAGCCGACGGGACCGATCCCGCGCCCAGCAATTGGTGGCACCCCGCGGACCCACCATCGGAGCACCATCCCACCGTCACGTCGGAGCGGCTCGTGGGGGCACTGCGGGTCAGCCCGCTGTGAGCGACGGACCCGGGATCAGAGGCGCTACGCCGCCATGCCCGAGGTGCCTACGGGTCACGCTCCCGGCTTCGCCGGGCGATGGGAGCCTGTCCTTGTTCGGCATCAAGTTCGATGACGCACGCATCGCCCGGGTGCGGATCACGAGCGGCAACGTCGCCCCAGGGCCGGACGATGACAGGAAACACGACATCGTCGTCATGGATGACTTCATCTATGGCGAGCCAAGCGCCATGCCCTGATCGCCTTGCGTACATTCTGAGCCGCTCATGACCACGCTCGTGTGACGCTGCTCCGGCCGGGCGTCTGCGGGTGCCGGCAAGTTCCAGCGGTCGGGGTGGCCAAGTCACGCGCTGCCCTGGCACACATGCCGGGCGCACGAAAC
>DASRJN010000039.1:0-4642 GCA_035649455.1 Acidimicrobiales bacterium | reverse complement strand
CTGCTCGTCGGTGCAGAAGATGTGGGAGTCGTCCTGGGTGAAGCCGCGGGCCCGCAGCAGGCCGTGGACCACGCCGGACATCTCGTAGCGGTACACCATGCCGAACTCGAACAGCCGCAGCGGCAGCTCCCGGTACGAGCGCTGGCGCGACCGGTAGATGAGGGTGTGCATGGGACAGTTCATGGGCTTCGGGTAGTACCGGGTGCCCTCGTCCAGCTCCATGGGCGGGTACATGCTCTCGGCGTACCACTCGAGGTGACCGCTGATCTTGTAGAGGTCCTCCTTGGCGAGGTGCGGGGTGTAGACGAACTCGTAGCCGGCCTTGGAGTGCTCCGCCCGGCTGTAGTCCTCCATGAGCTTGCGGACCAGTCCGCCCTTGGGGTGGTACAGCGGCAGCCCGCTGCCCACCTCGGCCGGGAAGCTGAACAGGTCGAGCTCGGCGCCGAGCTTGCGGTGGTCGCGCTTGGCCGCCTCCTCCAGGTGGTGGAGGTGGTCCTCCAGGGCCTTGCGGGTGTCCCAGGCGGTGCCGTAGATGCGCTGGAGCTGAGGCTTGGTCTCGTCGCCGCGCCAGTAGGCGCCCGCCACCCGCAGCAGCTTGAAGTGGCCCAGGTGGCGACCGGTGTCCTCGACGTGCGGCCCGCGGCACAGGTCGATGAACCCGGGCTTGCCGGCAAAGGGCGGGTGCTCCTTGGGCTGGGCCGGCGGGTTCTCATAGGTACGCACCGACCCCGCCGCGCTGGTGGCGGACATGGGGTCGGTGGAGGCGTTGTCGATGATCTCCAGCTTGAAGCGGTGGTGCTCGAAGATCTTGCGGGCGTCGTCGGCCGGGATCTCCTCGCGCACGAAAGCCTGGTGCTCACCGATGATCTCGCGCATGCGGGCATCGATGCGGTCCAGGTCCTCGGGGGTGAACGTGGCCCCACCCGGCAGCTCGAAGTCGTAGTAGAAGCCGTTCTCCACCGGCGGGCCGATGCCGAAGGTGGCGTCGTGGAACAGGTCCAGGACCGCCTGGGCCAGCACGTGCGCCGTCGAGTGGCGGATGGTGTACAGGCCCCGCTCGCTGTCCGCGGTGATGATCGCCACGCGGTCGCCGTCGGCCAGCGAGGTGCCGAGGTCGCGCTCCTCGCCGTTGATGTCCGCCACGACGGCGGCCTTGGCCAGCCGGGACCCGATGCCCTGCGCCAGGCCGAGCGCCGTCGTGCCGGACGGCACCGATCGCGGCGATCCGTCGGGCAGGGTGATGGTGATCTCGGCCATGGATGCCGAGGTTACCGAGCCGCGGTCATCGCCCCCGAACCAGTTGCGACACGCTCCGCGCGCCCGCCGTTGCCGCGGTCGAGGACGATGGCGGTGGGCTGCGACGGCATGGCCTCGTGCTTGCGGGTGGCGTACTCGTCGACGTACTTCTGGCCCGACAGCTCCCGGATCTCGAACATCAGCTCGTCGGTGAGCTGGCGCAGGACCAGGCGGTCGTCGGCCCCTTCGCCGTGGAGGAGCGGGTCGATGGGCTGCCCGATGCGGATCTCGCACGGGCGGAACGGCCGCGGCGCGCTGGCGCCCGGAGGCTGGATCTCGCGGGTGCCGAGGATGCCCACCGGCACCAGCGGCGCGCCGGTGCGCAGCGCCAGCCGGGCGGGACCGGTGTGGCCCTTGTGCAGGTTCCCGTCCCGGCTGCGGGTGCCCTCCGGGTAGATGCCGAACAGCTCACCGCGGTGCAGGACCTCGGCCGCGGCGTCGAGCGCGCGGGCGCTGGAGTCGCCGCCGGAACGGTCGATGGGGATCATGCCCAGGGCCGGGAACAGGTGCTTGGTCTTCCAGTCGTCGAGGTACTCGGCCTTGCCCACGAAGGTGATGCGGCGGGGCAGCGCCGCCGGCAGCAGGAACGAATCGATCACCGACGTGTGGTTGGGGCAGAGGATGGCCGGGCCGTGGTCCGGCAGGTTCTCGGCCCCCCTGATATGCGTGCGCCAGCCGAGGGCGAACAACGGCCGGAGGATGGCGCGCGCCACCGGGTAGAGCTGCCCGTACTGGCGCTCGCCCCTGTCCGTGGCCGTCACGCCCCCGAGACTACGCCCGTCGCGCGGCGCGTGAGCAGAGACTGCGGGTAAACCTCCGCGAACCGCCGGACGACTACCGTGCATGACCGTGTCGGGGCCGATCCCGGACAGTGGGGTCGGGCAGGGCGACGTCGCACAAACGGATGAGGGCGGCGGAGCGCAGCCGGCGTTCGATGCCTTCGCCCGCGAGCAGAGGCGGGCGCTGGTGGCGTTCGCCTGGACGCTCACCGGCGACGTCGGTGTGGCCGAAGACGTGGCGCAGGACGCGCTCCATGCCACCTGGCAGGCATGGGAGAGGGACGGTGGCCTCCGCCATCCCGAGGCCTGGGCCCGCCAGGTCGTGGCCAACCGGGCCGCCGACCGGGTGCGGCGCGCGGGCCGGGAGCGCCGGGCGCTCGGCCTGCTGGGCGCCCGGCCGGATCCCACCGTGGACCTGCCCACCACCGACCACGAGTTCTGGGACGCGGTCCGGGCTCTACCCGACCGGCAGGCCCAGGCGATCGCGCTGCACTACCTCGAGGACCGGCCCGTAGCCGAGATCGCCGAGATCCTCGGCTGCGCCCCCGCCACCGTGAAGGTGCACCTGCATCGCGGCCGCCGGGCCCTGGCCGACGCCCTCGCACCCGCCCCCGAGGAGGGACCGCAGTGACCGCGACGGACGACCGCCTCGACGCCCTCGACGACCGCGGCCGGGCGGCCGCCCGCACCCTGCTCTCCGACCTCGCCCGACGCGCGTCTGCCGCCCCGGTGGCCCCGGCGACCGAGTCCTCCGGGCAGCCCGAACCGTGGGTGATCCAGCTCGGCCCGCCCGCCGGGGGCAGGCGACCGGTGCGCCGGTGGTGGCTCGCGGCCGCGGTCGTCACGCTGCTCACGGCGGTGGCCGGCGCGGTCGCCGTCGTGATCGCCGACGACGGCCGCTCCCCTGTGAGCAGTAGCGGCCCCCTCCACTACCTGCTCCCGAGCTGGCTCCCGGCCGGCCTCCAGCCCGTCCGGGCGACCGGCATCCCCGACCCCGCCTCGGCGGGGTTCACGGCCGACGTCGCGGTCTACGGCGACCCGGACCGCGACGATCCCTGGTCTGCGACCCTGGCCGTGGTCCACCTCATCGCCCCCGAGGCGCTGCTGGGCGACGCGCCGTCCGGTGGCGAGGAGGTCACCGTGGCCGGTCATGACGCGAGGCTGAGCAACCAGTCCGAGGGACTCGGATCGTCCGGTCCGACCTGGGAGGTCGCGTGGCAGGTCGACGACGGCCGCCTGATCGTGTCCGGCCCGCACCGAGCAGACGTCCTGGCCGCGGCCGGGGCGGCCACGACCGAGCCGGCCATCGCCGGCTCGGGACTCCCCGACGGCTACCAGGAGCTCGCCCGGGGACCGTTCACGGACTCGCTGCTGTTCACGTCGCTGTTCGAGGGCTTCGGTGGCGACGCTGCCGACACGGTCGGCGACGACTCGGGGCTGGTCGTGACGTATGGGGATCCGGCGGATCGCGACACGGTGCGCACCGCGGTCGTGGTCGCCCAGCGTCCGGGCCCCGCCTCGGCTGTCGACCTGCTGCGGATCTGGGTCCCCGACGCGGAGGCCACCAGCGTGCACGGCCGTCCCGCGGTCATAGGCCGGACCCGCGAGCTCGCCGGGTCGGCCGGGGAGAACGGCGTCGTGGCCGTCCAGTGGGCGGAGCCCGACGGCCAGCTCGTCACCGTGGTCGGCTTCGGGGTGGCCGAGGAAGTCCTGCTGCAGGTCGCCGAGGGCATGCGCCCCGCTACGGCCGGTGAGGTCGCCACGCTGCGGGAAGCGCACGCTGTCCCCGCACCCCGCGAGCTCGGCGCCGTGCCGGACGGGCAGGTGGCCGTGGCCACCGGCGACTCCCGGACCGGGCAGTGGCGGATCCTCGCCGACGCCCGCCGGCACGACAACATCGGGGCCCTCACCATCGAGCGGGTGTGGGGCGCGATCGGCAGCACCTCCAGCACGACCGGCGACCGCGTCGAGCCGCCGCTCGACCTCGGCGCCGACTACTCCGATGGGACGGCTGTCGTCTGGGGCGTGCTGTGGGTCGATGCCGCCTCGGTGACGGCTGAGGCGCCAGGGGTGGAGCCGGTCCCGCTCGCCATCCACGAGGTCACAGGCTGGGACCACCCGGTCGTCGCCGGCGCCTTCCCCGACGACCACTTCCGGGGCGCAAGTGACGTGGTCGTCGTCGCCCGCGACGCGGACGGCCGGGAGGTGGCGCGGAACACCACGCTCCTCGCTGACGGCTGACCGCGACGTCAGCGCGAGAGGTCGACGCCCAGGAGGGCGGCCGCCTGGCCGACGCCCTTGCCCAGGTCCGCGGCCTCGTCCACGGCCGCTACGGCGGCCGGGGTGTCGAGGTCGTCGTCCAAGGCGGCGCGCACTTCGTCCAGCGCGGCGTCCCCGTCGCCCGCGGTGGCGGTGGCCGCCTGCCAGCGGGCCAGCCGCTCGGCCGCCGCGGGCATGATGTCGCCGGTCCAGTCCCACGGCTCGCGGTAGTGGTGGCAGATCACCCCCAGGCGGATGGCCCGCGGGTCCCACACCTTGCGCAGCTCCGAGACGAACACGAGGTTGCC
>DASRJN010000038.1:0-2769 GCA_035649455.1 Acidimicrobiales bacterium | reverse complement strand
GCCCTAGCGCTAGTGGTCGCCGAGCGCAGCGGCGTCGACGTGGCCGACCACGGCCAGCGCGCGCTCGGTGCCGTACACCCGCTGGGCCACCGCCGCGACGTCGTCGGTGGTGACCGCCTGGATGCGGGCGAGCTGCTCGTTGACGGAGACGATCTCGTCGCGGGCCATGAGGCTGCGGCCCAGCCGGCCCATCCGGGAGCCCGAGTCCTCCAGGCCCAGCACCAGCGAGCCCTCGATGAAGCCCTTGGCCACCGCCAGCTCCGACTCGGTGATGCCCGACGCCACCAACTTGGCGACCTCGTCGTCGATCACGCTCAGCAGCTCGCCGACCCGGTTGGGGGCCGTGCCCGCGTAGATGCCCGCGCCGCCGGCGTCCACGTAGGTCGAGGCCCACGAGTAGACGGAGTAGCACAGGCCGCGCTGCTCGCGGACCTCCTGGAACAGGCGGCTGGACATGCCACCGCCCAGCACCTGGTTGGCCACCGTGAGGGCATAGCGGTCGTCGTCGAAATGGTTGATGGCCCGCCAGCCCATGGCCACATGCGCCTGCTCGGTGGGGTCGTCGAGCACAATGCGGGGCTCGACCGCCGGGCCGGGGGCCGTGCGCACCGGCCGCTCGCCGCCCTCCAGCGCGCCGAGCGATCCGGCGAAGGCGTCGACCACCCGGTCGTGCTCCAGGTTGCCCGCCGCCACCACCACCAGGTTGCGGGGCAGGTACCAGTGCGAGAAGAACTCGGCGATCTCGTCCCGGGTGGCGGCCTCGACCGTCTCCTTGGTGCCGAGCACCTCGCGCCCGAGGGGATGGCCGGGGAACAGGGCCTCGGCCAGCACGGTGTGCACGTGATCCTCGGGCACGTCCAGGTTCATGAGGATCTCTTCGAGGATCACGTGGCGCTCGGCCTCGACCTCGGGGGGCCGGAACGCCGGGTCCGTGAGCACGTCGCCGATGAGCTCGAAGCCGAGATCGGCCCGGTCCGCGGGCAGCCGCGTGTAGTACGCGGTGTGCTCTCGGTTGGTGAAGGCGTTCATCTCGCCGCCGACCGCGTCGACCGCCTCGGCGATCTCGCGGGCGCTGCGGGTCGACGTGCCCTTGAACACCAGGTGCTCGAGGAAGTGGCTGGCTCCCGCGAGCGCGTCCGGCTCGTCACGCCCGCCCACGCCGACCCACACCCCGAGGGACACCGACCGGGCCTCGGGCATGCGCTCGGTGACGATGCGCACGCCGTTGGCCAGCCGGCTCTCGCGGATGTCCTCGGTGGTGGAGGCCGCGGTGGGCGGCCGCGACGGCGGGGTCACCGGCGCTGGCGCCGGCGCCCACCCCGGTCGCCACGCCCGCCGCGCTCGCCACGATCGCCGCCGCCCGGGGGCACGCTGGCCGGCCCCAGGTCACCGAGGTCGTCGCGCAGCTGGGCGTCGAACATCTCCTCGAAGCTCACGGACTCGCTGGCCGAGGACGACCCGCCGTCCCCGTCGCCATCACGGCCGCGGTCACGATCGCGATCGCGGTCACGGTCGCGGTGGCGCGGCTCGGGCGGCGGCGACGAGGCGAGTGACAGCGACACCTTGCCGTTGGGATCGACGTCGTCGACCCGCACCTCGACCTCGTCGCCCAGGTCGAGCACGTCCTCGACCTTGTCGATGCGCTTGCCGCCACCGATCTTCGAGATGTGCAGCAGGCCGTCGCGCCCGGGGAGGATGTTGACGAAGGCGCCGAACTTGGTGATGTTGACCACCCGGCCCGGGTACACCTGGCCCACCTCGGCGGTCGGCGGGTTGAGGATGAGCTGGATCTGGCGCTTGGCCTCCTCCACCGCACCCTTGTCGGACGAGCCGATCGACACCCGGCCGACCATGCCGTCGTCGTCGACGGACACGTCGGCACCGGTCTCGGTGGTGATGGCGTTGATCACCTTGCCCTTGGGCCCGATGACCTCGCCGATCTTGTCCATGGGGATCTCGAAGCTGACGATCTTGGGGGCGGTCTCGCCCACCTCGTCGCGCGGCTCGGAGATGGCTGCGGCCATGACCTCCAGGATCTGGGTGCGGGCCTCGTAGGCCTGCTGCAGCGCCTGGGCCAGCACGTCGGCGGGCAGGCCGTCGATCTTGGTGTCGAGCTGGAGGGCGGTCACGAACTCGGAGGTGCCCGCGACCTTGAAGTCCATGTCGCCGAACGCGTCCTCGGCGCCGAGGATGTCGGTCAGGGTGGTGAACTTGCCGTCGGCGAACACCAGGCCCATGGCGATGCCCGCCACCGGGGCCTTGATGGGCACGCCCGCGTCCATGAGGGACAGGGTCGAGGCGCACACCGAGGCCATCGACGTCGAGCCGTTGGACGACAGCACCTCGGACACCAGCCGCAGCACGTAGGGGAACTCGTCGGTGCCCGGCACGACGGGCAGCAACGCCCGCTCGGCCAGCAGCCCGTGGCCGATCTCGCGGCGCTTGGGGCTGCCCACGCGGCCGGTCTCGCCGTTGGCGTGGGGCGGCATGTTGTAGTGGTGCATGTAGCGCTTGCGGTCGCGGTTGCCCAGGTTGTCGAGGATCTGGTCCGTCTTGGGCATGCCCAGCGTGACCGCGTTGAGCACCTGGGTCTCGCCCCGCTGGAACAGGCCGGAGCCGTGGGCGGTAGGCAGCACGGCCACCTCGGCCGACAGCGGCCTGATGTCCTCGGGGCCGCGGCCGTCGATGCGGGCGCCCTCCTCCACGATGCGGCGGCGGACGACCTTCTTGAGCAGCGCTCGGGCCGCGTTGTTGATCTCCGCCTGGCGC
>DASRJN010000037.1:0-5330 GCA_035649455.1 Acidimicrobiales bacterium | reverse complement strand
CAGCGACGTCATGCACGCCCGCACGACCGGGTGGGCGCTGCTGGCGTCGGGCTCGGTCCAGGAGGCGCAGGACCTCGCGCTGGTGGCCCACGCCGCCAGCCTCCGCTCCCGGGTGCCGTTCCTGCACTTCTTCGACGGGTTCCGCACGTCCCACGAGGTCGACAAGGTCGCGCTGCTGGGCGACGACGACCTGCGGGCGCTGGTCCCCGACGACGACGTGCTCGCGTTCCGGTCGCGGGCGCTGACGCCGGACGCGCCGGTCCTGCGGGGCACGGCCCAGAACCCGGACGTGTTCTTCCAGGCGAGGGAGGCGGCCAACCCCTTCTACCTGGCCGTCCCGGAGATCGTCCAGGACATCATGGACCGCTTCGCGGCGCGCACCGGCCGGCGCTACGGGCTCGTCGACTACGTCGGCGCACCCGATGCGGAGCGGGTGGTGGTGCTGCTGGGCTCGGCCGCGGGCGCGGCCGAGGAGGCGGTCGAGGTGCTGGCGGCGGCGGGCCAGCCGGTGGGCCTGCTCAAGCTGCGCCTGTACCGGCCGTTCCCGGCCGAGCAGCTGGTGGCCGCCCTGCCGCCGACCGTGCGCTCGGTGGCGGTGCTGGACCGGACCAAGGAGCCCGGAGCGGTCGGCGAGCCGCTCTACCTCGACGTCGTGGCCGCCCTGGACGAGGCATGTGACCGCGATCCCGGGCTGTTCACGGCGCGACCCCGGGTGATCGGCGGGCGCTACGGGCTGGCGTCGAAGGAGTTCACGCCGGCGATGGTCAAGGCCGTGCTGGACGAGGCGGCCGGGGAGCAGCCGAGGCGGCACTTCACCGTGGGCATCCACGACGACGTCACCCACCTCAGCCTGGACGTCGACCCCGAGTTCCGGCCGGCCCGGCCCGAGGGCGAGGTGCAGGCCGTGTTCTTCGGCCTGGGCGCCGACGGCACCGTCGGGGCCAACAAGGCGTCGGTGAAGATCATCGGCGAGAGCACGGATCTGTGGGCCCAGGGCTACTTCGTGTACGACTCGAAGAAGTCGGGGTCGGTCACGGTGTCGCACCTGCGCTTCGGGCCCGAGCCGATCCGGTCGACCTACCTGGTGGACGAGGCCGACTTCGTCGCCTGCCACCAGTTCGGGCTGCTGGAGCGGATGCCGGTCCTGGCCCGGGCCAAGCGGGGCGCGACCTTCCTGCTGAACAGCCCGTACGCGCCGGGGGAGGTGTGGGACCACCTACCCGGGGAGGTGCAGGAGACCATCCTCGCCAAGGAGATCGAGCTGTGGGTCATCGACGCCCACCGGGTGGCCCGCGAGACGGGGATGGGTGCCCGGATCAACACCGTGATGCAGCCCTGCTTCTTCCAGCTGGCCGAGGTGCTGCCGGCGGAGGAGGCCATCGCCCGGATCAAGCAGTCCGTGGAGGATGCCTACGGCGATCGGGGGCGGACCATCGTCGAGCGCAACTTCGCGGCCATCGACCGCTCGCTGGCCGAGCTGTGCCTGGTCGACGTGCCGAACGCGGCCGCCATCGACCGGTCGACGGCGCTCAGGCTCCCGGACGTCGCGCCCGACTTCGTGAAGCGGGTGACGGCCCGGCTGATGGCGGGCGAGGGCGATCTCGTGCCCGTGAGCGCGCTCCCGGTGGACGGCACGTTCGCCACCGGCACGGCGGCCTACGAGAGGCGGGCCATCGCCCAGGAGATCCCGATCTGGGACCCCCAGATCTGCATCGACTGCGGCAAGTGCACCATCGTCTGCCCCCACGCCGCCATCCGCATGAAGGTCTACGAGCCGGGCGCGCTGGAGGGCGCCCCCGACACGTTCCCGACCAAGTCGTTCCGGTCCAAGGACATCCAGGGCTACAGCCTCACCATCCAGGTGGCCCCCGACGACTGCACCGGCTGCGGAGTGTGCGTCGACGTGTGCCCGGCCAAGAGCAAGGTCGAGGTGCGGCACAAGTCGCTCGACATGGCCCCCGTCCTCGACCACCGGGACCGCGAGCGCGTGAACTGGGACTTCTTCGGGTCGATCCCGCCCCTCGCCCGGGACCTCCTGCCTCACGGCTCGGTCAAGGGCTCGCAGGCGCTGGAACCGCTGTTCGAGTTCTCGGGCGCGTGCGCCGGCTGCGGCGAGACCCCGTACATCAAGCTGGTCACCCAGCTGTTCGGCGACCGGATCGTCATCGCCAACGCCACCGGATGCTCGTCGATCTACGGGGCCAACCTCCCCACCACGCCCTATACGACCGACGGCGAGGGCCGGGGGCCGGCCTGGAACAACTCGCTGTTCGAGGACAACGCCGAGTTCGGCCTGGGCATGCGTCTCGGCCTGGACGCCCAGAGGGAGCTGGCCCGCACGCTGCTGGCCGGCCTGGCGCCCGCAGTGGGCGAGGACCTCGCCCGCGCCATCCTCGACGCCGAGCAGGAGACCGAGCCGCAGATCTTCGCCCAGCGGGAGCGGGTGGCGCGGCTGCTGGCAGCCCTCGACGGCCGGGACGATCCCGACGCCCGCCACCTGCGGGCCGTCGCCGGCGCGCTCAACCGCCAGGGGGTGTGGATCATCGGCGGCGACGGCTGGGCCTACGACATCGGCTTCGGTGGCCTCGACCACGTGCTCACCTCGGGTCGCAACGTCAACATCCTGGTGCTCGACACCGAGGTGTACTCGAACACCGGCGGGCAGGCGTCGAAGGCCACGCCCCGCGGCGCGGTGGCCAAGTTCGCGGCGTCCGGCAAGGAGGCCACCAAGAAGGACCTGGGCGCCATCGCCCGGGCGTACGGCAACGTCTACGTCGCCCAGATCGCGGTGGGCGCCAACGACGTCCAGGCGGTCAAGGCGCTGCTGGAGGCCGACGCCTGGCCGGGACCGTCGCTGGTCATCGCCTACAGCACGTGCATCGCCCACGGCATCGACATGTCCCGCTCGATGTCGCACCAGAAGGACGCGGCGCGCAGCGGCTACTGGCCGCTGTACCGGTTCCATCCCACCGAGGCCGAGGGTGAGCACCCGTTCCGGCTCGACTCGCACCCGCCCTCGATCCCGGTGCGTGACTTCGTGGCCGGGGAGGCCCGCTACGCCGTCCTGGGGCGCACCCATCCCGAGCGGGCCGAGCATCTGGCCGCGTTGGTCCAGGCCGACGTCGACGAGCGCTGGCACTACTACCAGCAGCTCGCCGCCATGGAGCGGGCCATCCCCCACGAGCCGGGCCCGGCGGTCGAGGAGGAGGCGCAGCCATGACGGATCTCCGCACCAGCTACCTCGGACTCGACCTGGGCTCACCCATCGTGGCCTCGGCCGGGCCGCTGACCGGCAACGTGGAGACGGCCCGGCGGCTGGCGGCCGCGGGCGCGGCTGCCATCGTCATGCCGTCGCTGTTCGAAGAGGAGATCGTCCACGACGAGGTCGAGCTCAACTTCGCCCTGGAGGCCGGCGCCGAGCACTTCCCCGAGGCGCTCGACTACTTCCCCCGGTTCTCGGTGGTCGACTCGGTCCTCGACCGCTACCTCACCACCATCGGCGAGCTCAAGAGCGCGCTGGACATCCCGGTGATCGCCAGCCTCAACGGCGCCAGCCCGGGCGGCTGGGTCGGCTACGCCCAGATGCTCAGCCACGCGGGCGCCGACGCCCTCGAGCTCAACCTCTACCGGCTGGCCACCGACCCCGATCGGACCGCGGCCGAGGTCGAGGCGGACGACCTGGAGCTGATCGCCGAGGTCGTCGCCGCGGTGGACCTGCCGGTCGCGGTGAAGCTGGGCCCCTACTACTCGGCCATGGCCAACTTCGCCCGCCGGGCGGCCGCTGCCGGCGCCCACGGGCTGGTGCTGTTCAACCGCTTCTACCAGCCCGATCTCGACGTCGAGACCCGCGACGTGGTGCCCCGCATCGACCTCAGCCAGCCCTGGGAGCTGCGGTTGCCGCTGCGGTGGATCGCCATCCTCCGGCCCGTCCTCGGCCGCGGTGTGTCCCTGGCGGCCACCTCGGGCGTCCACTCCGGTGCCGACGTGGCCAAAGCGCTCCTGGTCGGGGCCGACGTCGCCATGACCACCTCCGCGCTGCTGCGCCGCGGGCCCGAGCACGTGACCACCATCGAGACCGAGTTGCGGGCCTGGATGGCCGAGCACGAGTACGGGTCGGTGGCCGAGGTGCGCGGCAGCGTCAGCCACTCCACCAGCCAGGACCCCGCGGCCTTCGAGCGGGCCAACTACCTGCGCACTCTCCACTCCTGGACCACGCCACCGACCCTGCTTTCGACGCCTCGCAGCTGAGGAGGCCGGCCATGGACCGCATGAACCCGCTCGATGCCGAGTTCCTCTACATGGAGGACGGAACCGCGCACATGCACATCGCGTCCTGTGCCCTGTTCGAGGGACCCGCGCCCGACTACGACCGGCTCGTGGACCGGATCCGGGTGAAGCTGCCGCTCGTCCCGCGCTACCGGCAGCGGGTGCAGTTCCTGCCCCTGGACCTGCGCCGCCCGCTGTGGGTCGACGATCCGCACTTCAACCTCGAGTACCACGTACGCCACACCGCCCTGGCGCCACCCGGCGGCAAGGCCGAGCTGTGCCGGCTCATGGGCCGGCTGATGTCGCAGGAGCTGGACCGGGCCCGGCCGCTGTGGGAGGCCTGGGTCGTGGAGGGCTTGGCGGACGGCCAGTGGGCGGTCATCAGCAAGGTCCACCACTGCATGGTCGACGGGGTCGCGGGCGCGGATCTCATGGCCGTCGTGCTCGACCTCGAGCGCGAGCCGCCCTCCGTGGCCGTGGAGGACTGGGAGCCCGAGCCGCAGCCGTCCGCGCTGCGGTTGGCAGTGGATGGCGCCGTCAACATCGTGGCCCGCCCGGCCGAGCAGATCCGCGGGGTGGTCGGGTCGCTGCTCTCTCCGCGGCGGGTGCTGGCCCGGGGCCGGACGATCGCGAGCGGGCTGTGGGGGTACGGCTCGGCACTACGGCCCACCCCGCCGACGACCCTCGACGGGACCATCGGCCCGCACCGCCGCTGGACCTACGCCGGCGGCACGCTCGACGAGATCCGCAAGATCCGCCAGGCGCTGGGCGGCACCGTGAACGACGTCGTGCTGGCCGCGGTCACTAGCGGCTTCCGCGACCTGATCGTCGCCCGCGGCGAGGACCCCGAGCGCGTGTCCCTGCGCACGCTGGTGCCGGTGTCGGTGCGCCAGGAGACCGACCACGGCGTCTACGACAACCAGGTCTCGGCGATCTTCCTCGACCTGCCCGTGCACATCGCCGACCCCCGTGAGCGCCTGGCCGCGGTCCACGCGGAGATGGACCGGCTGAAGCAGTCGCACGAGGCCGAGGCCGGCCAGGCGCTCACCCACCTGGCCGGCGCC
>DASRJN010000036.1:0-4993 GCA_035649455.1 Acidimicrobiales bacterium | reverse complement strand
GTAGAGGGTTCGGCCCACACCCCGACCCCGGGCGGCCTCGGCGAGGTAGACGCTGGTCTCGACGGACCAGTCGTAGGCGGCCCGGCCCGAGAACCGGCCCGCGTAGGCGTAGCCCACCACGCCATGGCCGGCCCCCTGGCCGGCCCGACGATGCAGTCCGTCGTCGCCCTCGGCCACCAGCCAGGGGTGCGCGGGCTGGCGCCCGGTGATGCGGGACGCCATCTCGTCCTCCGAGGGCACGACCAGCTCGAAGGAGATGGCGGTGGTCTCGATCACGGGCCTGTAGATGTCCCGCACGGCGGCAGCGTCGGACGCGGTGGCAACCCGGATGTGCATCCGCCCATCCTGCCGTAGCGACCTACACGGCCAGGCCCACGCATACGCGGCTGAGCCGGTTCCGCCAGGCGACCACCAGGGACTCGCCGAACGTGCACAGCGCCGGGGCGCTGTAGCTGATGGCGTCGAGCGGCTGCGGCTCCCCCGGGCCGTCCGGCCCGACGGCCACGAGGGTGATCCGACCCCGTCGGGCCGTCCACGCGACCACCAGACCGTCGCCCCAGGCGCAGACCGCCGGAGGGTTTTCCTTGCTCTCGATGTCGAGCCGTGCCCGGAGGTGCTCGCCGCTGTCGCGATGGCGGAGCACGTGCACGCGACGATCGAGGCCCGTCCAGGCCAGCACCAGCTCCGGGTCGGACACGCACAACGCCGGCGCGCCGCGGCTCGTCTCGGTGAGGCGCCACGGCGCGGCCCAGCCGCCCCCGCGTCCCCGGATCAGGTTGAGGTGCTTGTCGGTACCCCTCCAGGCGAGGACGATCTCGTCACCCCAGGGCGCGAGAGCGGGCCCGTGGCCGGTCCGCTCGCCGAGGTCGACGATGTCCGGCGAGCCGAGCACGTGATGCACCGGGTGCTTGTCGTCACTAGTCCACGCCAGGTGGAAGTCATCGCCGAGGCCGGCCACCGCGGGCGCGCGCCGGTCCCTGGTCTCGCTCCGCTTCTCCCAGCCCCTGAACGGCAGCGTCACCTTGTCCCCGAACCTCCGCCCGTCGCGGGAGGACAGCGTGTTGAGGTACCCGTTGGTGCCGGCCCACGCGAGGAGCAGGCGGTCGCCGAGCGCCGCCACCGCGCAGGCGGTGTGAGACCGCTCACGGAGCACCGTGGTGTGGCGCAGGGCGATCAACGCATCAGTGGCCGGTGAAGCGGCCGGGCCGGCGCTCGGCCACCGACGCCACGCCCTCGCGGAAGTCCGCGGTGCGCATGAGGCGTTGCTGCTCGATCCGCTCGTGGTCCACGGCTGCGGCCACCTGGTCGGCCAGGTCGCCCCGGAGCGTGGCCCGGATCGACCGGACGGCGAGGGGAGCCGCAGCTGCGATGTCGGCGGCCAGGGCGTGGGCGCCGGCGCGCACCTCGGCCTGCGCGACCAGGCGGTCGGCCAGGCCGATTCGCACGGCTTCCTCGCCGCCGATGCGCCGGCCGGTGGTCAGCAGCTCCATGGCCGCCTGGGGGCCGACCACCCGCGGCAGCGTGACCGAGATGCCGAACCCCTGGTGGAAGCCCAGCAGGGCGAAGTTGGCGGTGAAGCGGGCCTCGGGGGCCACCACCCGGAAGTCCGCGGCCAGGGCTAGGCCGAGGCCGCCGCCCACCGCCGCACCCTGGACCGCAGCCACGATCGGCAGCGGCTGGCGGAACAGCCGCACCGCGGCGTCGTAGAGGCGCACCGTCTCGCCCGCGCCCTCGCCCTCCCGGGAGAAGTTGGCGCCGGCGCAGAAGTGCTTGCCCTCGCTGCACAGCACGACCGCCCGAGTGTCCCCGTCCTCGGCCAGGTCTTCGGTCACCTCGGCCAGGCGGGTGATCAGCGCGGCGTCGAAGAAGTTGTTGGGTGGCCGCCTGATCTCGATGGTGGCCACATGGTCGTCGCCGGTGGCGACTCCGACCTCGTCATCGCTCACCGGCGGGAAGCTAGCGGGTTACGCGTTGCGGGGAAGCTCGCGGAACGGCGCGTCGCGGTCGGGAGCCGGCTCGCGCGGCAGGCCCAGGGCCTTCTCGCCCAGGATGTTGCGCTGGATCTCGTCGGTCCCGCCCGCGATGGACTGGGCCGGCACCGACACCAGCACCTCGGCGACCACGCCGCCCAGCGGACTGTCGGGCCCGGTGAGCAGGCCATCCGCCCCCACGATCAGGGAGTGCACCCGGGCCGCCTGGCGCGCCACGTGGCTGAGGGCGAGCTTGCCGATCGAGCCCTCCGGCCCCGGCGTGCGTCCCAGGGCGAGGCTGGCCCGGGCCCGCTCGGCCGTCCACCGGCTCGCCCGCTGCAGGGCGTGCAGCCGGGCGATCTCCTGGCGGACGACCGGGTCGGACGCCATCCCCGTGGCCTGCGCCTGGGCGACGACCAGGTCGGGCCGGCCCGCCCGCTGCGGGTACCACTTGTAGGTCTCGAAGAACTCGGCCGCCTCGACCTGCGCCTCCTCGAGCGCCCGCCCCGCCGACGGGACGACCGGCGGCCGGGCCATCGCCCCGAAGCGCCGCTCGAAGGCCAGCGTGGTCAATGCCACCCGCCAGCCCTCCCCCACCTCGCCGACCACGTGGTCGCGGGGCACCCGGGCCTCGCTGAGGAACACCTCGTTGAACGAGGCGTGCTCGTTCATCTGCCGGAGCGGCCGGGCCTCGACCCCGGGCTGGTGCATCGGCAGCACGAAATACGTGAGCCCCTGGTGCTTGGGTACATCCCAGTCGCTGCGGGCCACGAGCAGGCCGAGGTCGGCGTGGTGGGCGCTGGTGTTCCACACCTTCTGGCCGCTGACCACCCACTCGTCGCCGTCGAGCCGGGCCGTGGTGGTGAGGCCGGCCAGGTCCGAGCCCGCCCCCGGCTCGCTGAACAGCTGGCACCACGTCACCTCTCCGGTCACCGTCGGGGCCAGGAACCGTTCCCGCAGGCTGTCGGGGCCGTGGGCCAGGATCGTGGGCGCGGCCAGGCCCATCCCCGCGCCCAGCGGCAGACCCACGGCCCCGGCTTCGGCCAGCGCCCGGGCCACCACGTCCTCGGCCGACCGCGGCAGGTCCCGGCCGCCCCAGCGCGCCGGCCAGGACGGCACGGCCCAGCCCGACGCGTACAGCTCGCGGCGCCAGTCCAGCAGGGACCGGTCCGGGTCCCAGTGCACCTCGATCCAGGCCGTCACCTCCGCGCGCAGGTCGCCTTCCATCGCCACGGATCTTTCCAGATCGTCAGGCGGTGGCCACGATGATCAGCCGCGGGCGGTGGATCGACGGCGCCTTGCCGTTACGGGCGAAGAACTCCGCGCCGGAGAAGCCGGCACCGCCGAGCCAGGCCCGCAACTCGGTGATGACGGGGATGCGCACCGAGAAGTGGCTGCGCCGGACGTGCCCGTCCCGAACCACCAGCCGGTCCGTCTCCATGCGGCCCTCCACGCAGTCGAACTCGTTGGTGTCGACCCGGATGTCTTCGCCGACCTGCGTGACGAACCCGAACGGCGCGGGCGTCATCCGCCGCACGATCTCGTCCCGGTTGTGCATGTCGATGACCAGCCTGCCCCCGGGCCGCAGAACGCGGCGGTACTCGGCCAGCACCGCCCGATTCCCCGCGTCGTCGAAATAGCCGAACGAGCTGAACCACGACACCGCCGCATCGAACGGCCCGTCCACCGGCAGCGCTCGTAGGTCGCCGAGGTGGTAGTCGACGCGGGCATCCCCGGCCCGCGCCAAGTCCAGGAAGCGCTCGGAGGCGTCCACGCCCACCACCCGAATGCCCCGGGCGGCCAGCCGGTTGCTGATGCGCCCGTGCCCGCAGGGAGCGTCGAGGACGGTGTCGCCCGGGCCCAAGTCAGCGAAGCGCACGACGTCGTCGGTGTCGCGCTCGCTCTGCTCGTCGCCTACCTGTGCCTCGGAGAAGTAGAGGTAGTCGTCCCCGAAGATCTCGTCGAAGTCGAAGCGCACGACCGTGAGCATCGCATCGGGCCAAGGCTGCTGGCACAGAATTAGAACACGTTCTAGAGTCGGGCCATGGTCGACCTGCCTCGCATCATCTCGGTCGACGATCACGTGGTCGAGCCACCCGACCTGTGGTCCAGCCGGCTGCCCGCCCGCTACCAGGACACCGGTCCCCGCGTCGTGCGCGACCGGGCCAAGTTCAGCTTCCAGGGCGGTGTGTTCAGCTACGAGAAGGGCGTCGCCGACGGCGAATGGTGCGACTGGTGGCTGTACGACCAGCTCGTCTACCCGTTCCCCAAGCTGTCGGCCGCGGTCGGCTTCGACGACCTCGACGTCACGCCCACCACCTTCGACGAGATCCGGCCGGGGTGCTGGATCCAGAAGGACCGGCTGGCCGACATGGACGCCAACCACGTCGACGCCTCGATCTGCTTCCCCAACACGCTCCCCCGCTTCTGCGGCCAGACCTTCTACGAGCAGGGCGTCAAGCGAGAGGGCGGCGACCCCGAACTCGCCCTGCTGTGCGTGCAGGCCTACAACGACTGGATGATCGACGAGTGGTGCGCCGGCGACGGCCGGGGCCGGCTCATCCCGCTGGGCATGATCCCGCTGTGGGACGCCGGGCTGGCCGCGGCCGAGGTGCGGCGCAACGCGGCACGGGGCTGCTTCGCGGTGGCGTTCTCCGAGAACCCGCACCCGCTGGGGCTGCCCTCGATCCACTCGGGGCACTGGGACCCGCTGTTCACCGCCTGCCAGGAGACCGACACGGTGGTCTGCATGCACATCGGATCGTCGTCGCGCATGCCCGCGACGTCGCCCGACGCTCCCTTCATCGTGTCGTCGACCCTCACGTTCCAGAACGCCATGGGGTCGCTGCTCGACTACATCTTCTCGGGCACGCTGGAGCGCTTCCCGCAGCTCAAGATCGCCTACTCCGAAGGCCAGGTGGGCTGGATGCCCTACGTGCTGGAGCGGGCCGACAAGCTGTGGGCCGAGCGCAGCGACAACAGCTTCGGCACATCGCTGCCGCATCCGCCCACCAGCTACCTCC
>DASRJN010000035.1:0-7391 GCA_035649455.1 Acidimicrobiales bacterium | reverse complement strand
CGCCCCGCGAACGTCTCGATGTCGGGCGGGATCTCCATCCAGCGGGGATCACCGGCCGCCTGCAGCTCCTCGATGGGGATGTAGGCGAGCGCCTCGGCGTCGTACTCGGCCAGGGCCGGCTCCCGCCGGGCGGGGCCCAGGCCCAGCGCCGTGGCCAGCGGGTCCGCGGTCTCGGTGGCTCGGCGCAGCGGGCTGGTGTACACCGCGGCGATGGGCGCCTCGGCGTCGTCGGCCAGCCAGGCGGCCAGCGCCGCGGTCTGCCGGTGGCCGAGGGGCGCCAGCGGCGGATCGGCCGGCCCGACCTCGCTCTCCACGCGCAGGGGGCGGGCGTGGCGGACGAGCAGCAGTTCCATGGGACCCGGGAGAGTAGGCGACACCTATAGCGTGACGCCCCATGGAGGTGCTCTCCAGCCGCATCCTGCTGCGCCCGTCGGACTTCGACGCGGGCATGGCCTGGTACCGGGACGTGCTGGGCCTGCGGATCTATCGCGAGTACGGCATCGGCGGGCGGGTCACCGGGGTGGTGTTCTTCCTCGGGGGCGGCTTCCTGGAGCTGGTGAGCGGGGGCAGTCCCGTCACCGGCGGGGCCGCGTCGCTGTGGCTGCAGGTCCCCGAGGTCGATCCCGAGCACGCCCGGCTGGCCGCCGCCGGGGTGGAGGTGCTGTCGCCTCCCGTCGACGAGCCGTGGGGCTTGCGCGAGTGTTGGGTGGCCGACCCTGATGGCGTGCGGATCGCGCTCATCGAGGTCCCCGACGCCCACCCCCTGCGCCGACGACTGGACTGATGCGCCGCACCAAGATCATCGCCACGCTCGGGCCCGCGTCCGACGACCCCCGGGTGCTGGCCGACCTGCTGGACGCGGGCGTCGACGTGGTGCGCCTGGGCCTGGCGCACGGGACGGCCGCCGACCACCGCGACCGCATCCACCTGGTGCGCGAGCTGGCCGCGCGCCAGGGCCGCACCGTGGGCGTGCTGGCCGACCTCCCCGGGCCCAAGGTGCGCACCGGTCCTTTCCCCGAGGGCGGGGCGTTCCTGGCCGAGGGCGACGAGGTCGCGCTGGTGGCCGCGGACGGGGCCAGCGGTCCGTCCCGCATCACGGTGGACGAGGCCCACCTGGTCGACTGCGTGACCCCCGGCGACCAGGTGGTGCTGGGCGACGGCATCGTCACCCTGAAGGTGCTGGCGGTGGCGGGGGCCGAGGTGCGGGCCCGGGTGGAGAGCGGCGGCCGGCTCCAGGGCCGGCCCGGCGCCCACCTGCCCTCGGACCGCTGGCTGGCCGCGGTGCCAACGCCCGAGGACCTGCGGCTCATCGACGAGGTGGCCCGGGAGGCGGACTGGGTGGCGGTGTCGTTCGTGCGCACTCCCGACGAGCTGCAGGTCGTGCGCAAGGCGCTCGGTCCCGGCGGGCCCCGGCTCATGGCCAAGATCGAGACACGGGCCGCGGTCGACCACCTCGACGCGCTGCTGGACGCGGCCGACGCGGTGATGGTGGCCCGCGGCGACCTCGGCATCGACTTCCCCATCGAGGACGTGCCCCACCTGCAGAAGCGGATCATCCGGGCGTGCGGCGCCCACGGGCTCCCGGTGGTGACCGCCACCCAGATGCTCGAGTCGATGGTCACCGCCCCGTCGCCCACCCGGGCCGAGGCCACCGACGTGGCCAACGCGGTCGGGGACGGCACCGACGCGCTCATGCTGTCGGCCGAGACCGCCATCGGCCACGACCCCGCCCTCACCGTGCGCACCATGGCCCGCATCGCCGAGCGGGCCGAGCAGTTCGACCATCAGGATCATTCCCGCCGCGGGCAGGTGGGACGGCGCGGACCGTCCTCCCAGGCGGTCACGGTGGCCATGGCGCACGCCGCGCTGCGGGCGGCTGACGAGCTGGAGCTCGGCGCCATCGTGTGCTGCACGCGGTCCGGGGCGACCGCCCGGGCCATGGCCGCGGTGCGGCCCCGCGCCCGGCTGCTCGGCGCCACCTCGTCCCTCGCCACCGCCCGCCAGCTCACGCTGTCATGGGGCGTCGAGCCATTGGTGGTGGGGGAGTACCGCACGCTCGACGAGATGGTGTGGTGCGTGGTGGAGGCGGCGGTGGACCGCGGCATGGTGCAGCACGGCGACACGATCGCGGTGCTCGCCGGGGCGCCGGGCCGGGAGGCCGGCACCACCGACGTGCTGCGGGTGGTGGGGGTCGAGTAGGCGTGGGCCGCGTGTGGGCGCAGGAGACGGGCGAGGGCCCGAGGGTGGTGCTGGTGCACGGGGCCATGGACCGCGCCGGCGGCATGCTGCGGGTGCGCCGCGAGCTGATGGACGACCACTGCGTGGTGCGCTACGACCGCCGCGGCTACGGGCGCTCGCTCCCGTTGGGACCGGCCACGTCGTTCGACCAGCAGGTCGACGACCTGGCCGGCGTGGTCGCGGGCCGGCCCTCGGTGCTGGTCGGCCACAGCTACGGCGGCATCCTGTGCCTGACCCTGGCCGAGCGGCGGCCCGACCTGGTCCGCGCCGTCATGGCCTACGAAGCGCCCCGGATGTGGGAGCGGTCGTGGCCGGGCATGGGCGCCGAGGTGGTCAACGGCAGGCCCGCGCTTTCCGGTGGCGAGGACATCGACCCGGGCGACGCGGCCGAGTCGATGCTGCGGCGCCTGATCGGCGACGCGATGTGGGACCGCATCCCCGCCGGCATGCAGCAGGAGCGCCGGGCCGAGGGCCCCGCCCTGCTGGCCGACCTGCGCACGCTGCGCGCGCCTTCGCCTCCGCCCTATGACGCCGCCGCCCTGCGGGTGCCGGTGCTGGCGGCCCGCGGCTCGCAGGCCCGGCCCCACCACCGCCGGGCGACCGACGAGCTGGCCCGGTCGGCGCCACTGGGAGAGCTGGCCGTGATCGAGGGCGCCGGGCACGGTGCCCACCTGAGCCATCCCGCCGAGTTCGCCGCGCTGGTCCGCCGCACGGTGGAGCGGGCCGAGGCTGAGGGCGGATCATGACGCTCCTGTCCCGCTGGACTCGCCGCAAGCGCCGGCCGGGGCCGGTGGCCTTCGTGCTGTCCGGCGGCGGCAACCTGGGGGCCCTGCAGATCGGCATGCTGCGGGCCCTGGCCGAGCGGGACCTGCGCCCCGACCTGATCGTCGGCTGCTCGGTGGGAGCCATCAACGGGGCCGCGCTGGCCGAGGACCCCACCGTGGCGGGCGTGCGCCGGATGGAGCGCCTGTGGCGCGAGCTCGACAGCACCGAGCTGATGCCGGGCGGCCTGCTGCCCGGGGCGGTCGCGCTGGCCCGCAAGGGCGAGGCCATCCATGGCAACGAGGGCCTGCGGCGGGCGCTGGAGACCCACGTGCGCGCCCGGCGGTTCGAGGACCTGACCATCCCGTTCCAGTGCGTCGCCACCGACGTGCTGGGCGTGCAGGAGACCTGGTTCACCTCGGGGCCGCTGATCGATCCGATCCTGGCGTCGTGCGCCATCCCGGCCGTGTACCCGGCGGTGGAGATCGACGGCGTCCGCTACCTCGACGGCGCCATCGTCGACGAGGTGCCCATGGCCCGGGCCGTGGAGCTGGGCGCCCACACGCTCTATGTGCTGCAGGTGTCGGCGTTCTCCCGGCCCCGCCCCGAGCCGCGGCGTCCCCTTGACGTGGCCATCCAGTCGTTCTGGCTGGCCCGCCACCATCGCTTCAAGCGCGAGCTGGCCACCATGCCCGCCTCGGTCGACGTCCACCTGCTGCCCACCGGCCCGGCGCCCGAGATCCGCTACAACGACTTCACCCATGTGGCCGAGATGATCGAGATGGCGTACGAGGCGTCGACCGACTACCTGGCCGGCCGCCCGGTGACGCCCGCGTTCCCGGCCGGGGTGGTCGAGCAGAATGGTGCCGATGACTGACCAGCCCGTGCAGCTGAGCCCCGGCGGCCCGCCCGAGACCATCCTCGACCCCGAGCCGGCCGAAGCCCTGGCCGCCCTGGACGATGCGCTGGCCCGCCCGGTCGAGGACCAGCGGGCCGCAGTGGCGGCGGTGGTGGCCCGCTGGCCGCGGTTCCTCGACGGCTGGGCCCAGCTCGGCCTGCTCGGCCGGGACGACGTCGAGTGCTACGCCTACCACCGCGTCGGCTACCACCGGGGCCTCGACCGCCTGCGGGCCAGCGGCTGGCGCGGCTCGGGCTACGTGCGCTGGCGCCACGAGCCCAACCGCGGCTTCCTGCGCGCCCTCGACGGCCTGCGAGCCTCGGCGGAAGCCATCGGCGAGCAGGACGAGGCCGAGCGCTGCGCCCAGTTCCTCCGCCAGCTCGACCCGGAGTGGCCGAGCACCTAACCGCGACGCCTACCGCACCACGAGCCGGGCGAAGTCGACCCGCTGGTCCAGTCCGGGTGGCGGGGGCCTACCGCACCACGAGCCGGGTGAAGTCGAGCCGCTCGGTCCAGTCGGGGTGGTCGATGAACGGGTTGCGGTTGCCCTGGCGCTCGTGGATGGCGGCATTGCGGTGCCGCTCGTAGTCGCTGACCGGGTGCTCCTGGTGCCAGGCCAGCAGCGTGGGCAGCCGCTCGGGGACGTAGTCCGAGCGGGCCCAGTCGACCTGGTTGGCGTAGCGCAGCAGCATGTAGAGGGTGGCCCGGGCGACTGTGCCCCGGCCCAGCTCGGGCTGGAAGCGGATCTGGTCGCGGCGCCCGCAGTCCTCCATCGTGGCCTCTTCGAGCGGGTCGAACACGTTGTACGGGATGTTGCCCCGGAAGCTGTTGCAGCGCATCTCGCAGGTGAAGAGATGGTGCAGGTCGCCCCGCTGGGGCTCGTGCTTCTCGAACCACGACTGGGGAACGACGTGCTCGCAGTTGAAGGGCAGGAGCGCCTCCAGGGCGTCGGGGGAGAGGTCGGCCTCGGTCGCCAGCCGGTGGGCCCGCGTGGCCTCGGTGAGCAGGTCGCCGGCGATGAGCTTGGCCGGGTCGAAGCGCTGCCCGGAGTAGACGCTGGTCAGCTTGAGGTCGGGCTGCAGGTCGACCCACGGGTAGAGCTCCAGGGCGGGCCGGTAGTGGGGGCGGGTGTTGTGGGTGGCCCGCACCAGCTCGGCCAGCGCGCCGGGGAAGGCGGCCGAGTCCTCGGGCAGGCCGGCGTAGTACGCGGTGCGGGCCGCGCCGTCGGCGTCCGGGTCGTAGTACGGGCGCTCGGTCGCTCGCGCCAGCTCGATCAGGGCGTCGCGCAGCGCACCGTCGTCGGGGATGCTCGCCGGCGGCTGGCTGGCCGGGACCGGGACGGGGGCGGGCGCGGCGGGCGCTGCCGGCGCGGGCTCGGGCCCGAGGACCTGGAGCCGGATGCGCAGCGGCACCGTGAGCTCGATCGCCCCGTCCGGTGCGGCGTCGGGCGTCGATGCCGAGGCCGGCGCGGGGATGGTCGCCTCGGGCCGCGGTGAGGTCGGGGTCGGGGCCAGGGCCTGCTCCCGCAGGTCCGTGGCCTCGCCGGCCAGGGGGGCGGCCCGCAGTCGGGCCACGATGCGCGAGACGCGGACGCCCTCGTTGGCGATCCAGTCGACCGCATCCTCGCCCATGGACTCGCTCCACACGCGGCCGTCGCGGGCGAGCCACCGGCCCTCGGCGTCCTTGCGGGGCACGCCGGAGTGGTGCAGGGCCACGAGCTGCCACTGGTCGTTGTAGACGGGGGCGCCCGACGACCCCGGGTTGGTGTCGGCCCGGTACTGCAGGAAGTCGTCCAGGATGGTGAGCAGAGAGTTCTCCCGCAGGGCCACCACCTTGGCCCCGCCGTCGGGGTGCTGGATGATGTTGAGCGGCTCGCCTACCAGCACCTTGCCGGTCTGCTCGATGAGGAGGTTGTAGCCGTAGGCATCGAGCCGGTGGCCGCCCACCGAGAGCGGGGCCACGGCCACCAGGGTGAAGTCGAGCTCCGCGTCGGTGAGGAACAGGGCGCCGGGCTGGAGGGCGAAGGCCTCGCCCGGACGGCGCTGCCCGAGCCCGACCTCCTCGACGCCGAACTCGACCACCGAGGTGGCCGCCTCCTCGGCCGAGGCGAGGACGTGGTGGTTGGTGAGCAGCAACCGGGGCGACACCAGGGACCCGGTGCCGAAGCCGCGGGGCACGCCGGTGGCCCCGTCGAGGCCGATGCGGCCCACCGTGGCCGCCGCGGTCACGCCGCCGGACAGGAAGCGCACGCTGACCAGGTCGTTGCCCCCGATGAGCCGCTCCAGGTCCGTGACCTCGCGGCCCGGCCCCAGGTGGTCGATGCGCATGGCCACCAGGTCCGGCGGCGCGGCGACGACCGGTCCGTAGGCGGCGACGGCCGCGGCCTGCTGCTCGCGCTGGGCCGTCGAGTCCACGTAGCGCTTCTCGGTCTTGTCGGTGATGGACGGGTCGATCATCGTGTCGCTCCTGGTCGTGCGGCGTGAGGCGCGTGACCAGGGCCCGCTCGCCCGCAGCCCGCCTGTTACATGAATGAGTACCGGGGCCGGGGACCAGATACGTGCGGGACGGAGCAGACCGCGTCTCCTGTCGCGCGAAATGCGCTCCGTGCCGAGGTCTACGCTGGCCCCCGCCGCCGAATGACACATGACCGATGAGCCATCCACGGCGGGCAGCGCCGTGCGACCCAACCTGGGACGGCGATGACCTACAGCCTGGGGATCGATCTCGGCACGACCTACACGGCCGCGGCCATCGCGCGCGGCGGGCGCGCCGAGGTCGTCACGCTCGGCTACCGGATGACGTCGATCCCCACCGTGGTGGTGCTGACCGAGGACGGGACCTTCCTCGTGGGCGACCCGGCCGAGCGCCGGGCCACGTCCAGCCCGGAGCGGCTGGCCCGCGAGTTCAAGCGCCGGGTCGGCGACCCGACGCCGCTCCTGCTGGGCGGCACGCCCGTCTCGGTCGACCGGCTGCTGGCCGAAGTGCTCGGCTTCGTGCACCGCACCGTGGCGCAGACCGAGGGCGGCCCCCCGGCGGCCACGGTCGTGACCCATCCGGCCAACTGGGGTCCGTTCAAGCGCGACGTGCTGATCCAGGGCCTGAGGCTGGCGGGCATGGACGAAGCTCGCCTGTTGCCCGAGCCGGTGGCCGGCGCCACCTGGTACGCCCGGGCCGAGCGCCTGGCTCCGGGGGCCACGGTGGCGGTCTACGACCTGGGCGGCGGCACGTTCGACACCGTCGTGCTGGAGATGGGCCGCGACGGCACCTTCGCGGTGCGCGGTGACCCCGAGGGGATCGAGCGGCTGGGCGGGGTCGACATCGACGCCGCGGTGATGGGCCACGTGCTGCGGGTGATCGGCGTCGACGCGAAGGGGATCGATCCGGCGGACCCGGCCAGCCTGGTGGCGATGGCGCAGCTGCGGCGCGACTGCGTCGAGGCCAAGGAGGCGCTGTCCTCGGAGACGACGGTGACCATCCCGGTGCTGCTGCCGAC
>DASRJN010000034.1:0-2424 GCA_035649455.1 Acidimicrobiales bacterium | reverse complement strand
CCTCTCGGGCTCGCACCTGGAGCTGGTCCCCGAAGTGGTGCGCCTGGTCCGCGAGGGCGGCGTGGAGGCGCCCATCGTGGCCGGCGGCATCGTCCCCGAGGAGGATCGCCGGCCGCTGCTGGACGCGGGCGTGGCCGCGGTTTACACCCCCAAGGACTTCGAGCTGGTCCGCATCATGAACGAGATCGTCGACCTCGCCACCGCGGGCCGCCGCTAGCCCCGGGCCCGCCCGACCCACCGCCGCGCCACGGCGCCGCAGGCTCATCTCTCAGTCGTCGTTGACGATGGTGCCGATCCCCAGGGGATCGGCCAGGCGAACGCCGCCGGACGCGGTGGCGATGACGCCGAAGGTCTCGTCGGGCTCGCGGGCCCGGTTGCCGCGCACCGGGATGGCGAGGTCGATCGAGGACTGGCCGGCGGCGAGCGTCCCGCAGACCGGCGTGGCGTTGAAGTCGGCGTTCGGCTGAGCGGTGATGCCGAACGGCACCAGGCACACGGTGACGTTCTGGGACAGCGGCCGGCTCATGGTGACGGTGAAGCGGGCGTCGGTCAGGCCGCTGTTGCCCTCCCTCACCGACACGTCGTTGACCGACAGCGCCGCGCGACTGGAGAAGCGGGCCACCTGGGGGTCGTGGTCGCTCAGGCCGCGGCGCACGTCTTCGGTGAAGTCGGCCGGCCAGCCCGCGTTGACGTGAGCGGCCCGCATCTCGACCAGATCGGCGTGGGCGGCGTCGTTCACGAACAGGTGGTCCAGCGTCTGGGCCTGGCCCTGGAAGGTGTAGGAGTAGGCCGCGGCGGGCACATCGGCCGCGAGGTCCTCCCACAGGTTGTGCAGCCCGGCGTCGTAGAGCGGGGCCAGCTGGTCCGACGGGAACAGCGGGTCGCCCGGCGCGAACGGGTCGTCGGGCCTCGGGAAGACGTTGAGGTCGCCGCCCACGATGATGCGGGCGGTGGGATCGGCGGCCGCGATCGCCTGCGCGATGGCCGCGGCGTAGGCGGCCTGCTCGGTGCGCTGGCCCACCCGGCCGTCGGGCCCGGACGAGAAGTGGTTGCTCAACGCCCAGAGGTCGAAGGTCTCGCTGCTGCCGGGCTGCGCCGCCACCAGAAAGTGCGCCACCTGTGGCGCCCGGGTGAACACGTTGGGCCCGTCCACGCCGGTGGACAGGTCGACGTCGGCGGGCAGCACCGCGTTGAGCGTCTTGGGATTCGACACGTCGGCGTTGGACGGCAGGCCCGCCGACCGGTAGACGACGGTGGGCGACGATCCCAGCACGGGGTCGTCAGCCGTGGCCGGGGCCAGCGACACCCGGTCGGTGCGGAACATGACCGCGGCGGTGATGCCCCGGTCGTCGGCGCCGTTGCGGTCGTAGGCGGCGTCGTAGGTGCCGCCACCCGCGGCCCCGATCCGCAGGGCCAGCTCCTGGAGCGTGTCGGGCTTGCCGTCACCCGCCTCGGGCCCGGCGCACGCCAGTGCGCCGGCGACCACCGAGCAGATGTCCTGGTCCTCGGCCTCCTGGGTGAGCAGGATGTCGGGCGAGTGCAGGTCGGTGGTGATCTGGGCCGCGATCTCGCCCAGGCGCTGCTGGTAGGCCGCGTCGCTGGCGGGCACGAAGTCGAACGGCGGGCTCACTCCCGGGCAGCCGGGGTTGCCGAGGAAGTCGCAGCCGTCGGTGGGATCGTCCCGGAAGTCGTAGAGGTTCTCGACGTTGTAGGTGGAGACGGCCACCTCACGGTTGCGGTTGGCCGCCTCGGGCGGGGCGTTGAGCGACAGGTCGGCGCCGTCGGTGAACGCGGCCGACTCGACCTGGACGCCGTACTTCTCGAACGAGAAGTAGAGGCCGCCCACCGCGTCGTCGTTCAGCGTGTCGAGCACCGAGGCGCCCGGCAGCAGCTGGAACGAGTCACCGGTCGCGGCCTTCACGCCGAGCGACGCCATCATGATGCGGTTGCCGTTGCCGTCGTCGAACAGCGGGTCGGGCTGGTTGTCGAGGGGGTGCGGGTCGCGGAAGACCCGGCGGGCGTAGGGATCGGTGCGCGCCGCCAGCGGGTCGTCGGGGCGGATCACCCACACCTCGCTGTCGGCCGTGCCCGGGAACACGTCCCGGCCGCTGGTGGCGACGCTGCCGGCGGGGATGAGGATGCGCTCGCCCTCATGCCGCTCCCAGTAGCGGTTGGCGTCGGCCAGCACGGTGGGCGGGTTGGCTTCCGTGACCACCACGTCCGTATCGGGGTCGAGGCCGGTGGCGGCCACGGAGATGAGGCGGGGACTGGTGAGCTGGGTGAGGGCGAAGAACTCGGTGACGGTGGCCCGCAGCACCAGCTCGTCACCCACCGCCGGTAGGTAGGCGGGGCCGCCGTCGGCCCGCAGCAGGGTGGTGAACCCGCCCAGGAACACGAAGATGCCGTCCGAGGTGGTGGGATCGC
>DASRJN010000033.1:0-5546 GCA_035649455.1 Acidimicrobiales bacterium | reverse complement strand
GACCGTGCTGGCCTGCGAGCTGTAGGGGGTGACCGGCCCTGACCGCGTCGGGGAGCCGCCGCCCCCGATGTCACCGCGATGTCACCCGGCCGGCAGGTCGAACGGCTCGCTGCACAGCAGCGTCTGGCGGTCCACGTTGGCCGCGCTGTGCCGAGCGAAGCGGTAGTCCTCTGGTACGCCGGGCGAGGTGGAGGCGGGGAAGTCCTCGGCCGGAGCCACGCCCACGCAGAACACGACCCGGTCCGGCCGGTCGGGCAGCGGCTCCCCACCGCCTTCGGAGGCTGCGGGGGCATAGTCCAGAGGCAGCAGCACCATCTCCCGGCCCTCGGCGGTGGCGCCCGCGGGCAGCAGTGACGCCGTGACGCCGTAGGCCTGTACGCCCTCGAGGTCGTCGGGCACCGGGAACAGCCTTCGCGCCACCTCGACGGTGGCGTCGTCCTGCCCCGCGGTCACGAACGCCCCCGTCCGCTCGGAACCCGGGGCCTCGTCGGGGCGGCGGTCGTCGAACACCACCAGGTCGCCGTCGGCCGTGTTGGTCACCCGCCAGGCGATGCGCAGCGACGACCCCACGGTGGTGATCTCGGCGTCGAGCTCGGCCGGGGCCGGGCCGGTCGTCACCTCCGTGCCCCCGCCGCCGGCCTCGTCATCCCCACCGCAGCCGGCGATGGTCGCCAGCGCACCGGTCACTACGAGGATGGCGAGAACCGCTCGCCGCGGGAGTCGCGACGGGGTCATGGGTGGCCATAGGTGGCGCGGTCCGGGAGCCCCATCTCGCGGCGTAGCCCGTTCTCGGTGTACTCGATCGGGTGATCGGGATCGACGATGGGCGGCGTGTTGGGATCGTCGTCGTGGTCGACCGGCAGCCCGACGGCTTGGCGCTCGTCGGTGTCGACCGGCCCGCTCGGCTCCGGGGTGGTGCCGCCGATGCCGGTGCCCATCCCGTAGTCGTACTGATGCGCCAGCTCGTGGTAGAGCACCGCGACCGGGGGGACCTCCTGCCAGGCGATCGTGCCCGCCTGAGGTACATACGACCCGGGGTAGTTCTGGACGATGTTGCGGCTCTGCTCGATCTCGTTCCAGCGCCACACTTCGAGGTTGACCATGCTCGAGGAGCTGTTGTCGTTGCCGGCGTACTCCTTGAGGGTGATCGTGTCGCCCTGGTAGGCGATGCCGCCCAGCACGGGCCAGTCGGCGGCGATGGCCTTCGTGTCCTCGTGGATCTGGTCGAGCTTGGTCAGCATCAGGCGCCCGTCGGGCGACGAGCGCAGCATGGCCAGGTCCGCCTCCATCCGCTGGCGGAACCGGGGCGAGGCGTCGGGATCGATCTTGATGGCCGCGTCTCCGGGCAGGCCCGACAGGTCGACGATGATGGTCCGCGTGGTGGCGCCGCCCTCGACGTCGTTCCACTGGTCGTCGATCTGGCCGAACACCGTGTTGGTCCCCTGCTGGTCGCTGGTCAGGTCGGCCCCCGCGCCGGTGTACACGGTGTCGTCGCCGCCCTGGCCGTCGAGGCGGTCGACCCCGTCGCCGCCCGAGAGGACGTCGTGGTCGGTGCCGCCCAGCAGCGTGTCGTCACCCCGCCCGCCATCCAGATAGTCGATGCCCGACCCCCCGCTGACCAGGTCGTTGCCGTCTCCGGCGTAGATCACGTCGTTGCCGTCGCCGCCGTCGAGCACGTCGTCGCCGCTGTAGCCGTCGATGTAGTCACGGCCCTGGCCGCCCCGGATCGTGTCGTCGCCGGCCCCGCCCTCCAGCACGTCGAGGCCGTCCTGGCCCTCCAGGGTGAAATGCACGTTGACGTCGGTGCCGACCTCGATGTGATCGTCGCCGCCCCCGAGCCGGATGATCACGCTGTCGGCGTCCCCGCCCGTGAACGTGCGCGAGACCCCGTTGACCGTGATGCGGACGCCGCCGGGCACGTTCTCCACCGTGACCTGGTCGTCGCCGTCGCCGGTGTCGACCACCACGCGCCCGTTCACGAACATGACGGTGAAGGTGCCGTTGCCGAGCCGGGTCACCGACGCCAGCTGGGTGTCGTCCACGACCCCGTCGTGGTCGCCGTCGGCGGCCGCGAAAGCACGCCCCACGTCGCCCACCCAGCCGGCCAGGTGGCGGCCGATGCTGTAGAGGTCGAGCACGTCCCAGTGGATGTACGGCACGTCGGGCAGGAAGCGCCGGGCGGCAGCATCACCCCGCACCGCCTGCAGCTTGGACGCCAGAGTCAGCGCCGGGTCGTACAGCGCGGCCAGTCCGTCCTTGGTCGTCTGCTCGAACGCCAGGAGCTCCGCGGGGTTGGCTGCACTCGTGGGCACGGGACGAAGCTAACGGCCCCCGCCGCTCGGGTGGGCGCGGCGGCGCGCCGGTTCCGGCCGCCTAACGTCGGGCCCGTGGCCCCCGACTATCCGCCCTCGATGCAGGAGATCCCGTTCCCGGCCGCGGCCGCCGCGGCGGCTGCGGCCGAGTGCCGCTCGCTCGCCAAGCTGATCGACGACAAGATGTCCGCCGCCGTGCTGGCCAGCATCCCCCTCGGCCCCAACTGGCAGGGCGTCTATGCCGACGACTTCAAGATCGCCTGGCCCGACACCCAGATGTCGAGCACCGATCTGGTCGAGCGGCTCAACCGGCTCGCCGGCGACATCGAGGCCGGCGCCCAGGCGGCAGTGGCCGAGAACCGTCGCCGGGCCGACCTCCGCAGCGAGTTCCGGCGCGAGTCCATGCGCGGCCGCTAGGCCCTGCATGCCGGTGGGCCGGGCGCAAGACTTGGGCGGTGCCCGCAATCGGGGTTGTCACGCCGTGGTGTAACGATCGGCCAACGGTGCGACAGGAACCGCCGTCGGGCCGGGTCTCGGTGGTCATCAGCGACGGCGCACCGTTCCTGATCGAGGCTGACGGGGTCGTCGTCCGCGCCAGCAGCTTCGTCGTCGGCATGTTCGACCGTCCGGCGCGAACGACCACCGACGGGCCCGCATGGGGGATCCAGGTGGACCTCGATCCGGCTGCCGCGTTCGCGCTCGGCGGCGGCGAGGTTGCCGAGCTGGCCAACCGGGTCAGGCCCCTCGCCGAGGTGACGGCCGTCGACACCGGGCGAGTGCTCGAACGCGTGGCGGCCGCTGACACCGCTGAGGACGCCTCCGCCGCTGTCGTCGAGGAACTCGCCCATGCGGTCGACGTCGGTCCCACGTTGTCGCCACCGGTACGGGTCGCGTGGGGTCTCTGCACCGCGGTCCGGCCGCCGGCGGTCGCGTCGGTAGCCGAGGAGATCGGCTGGTCCAGGGCCCACCTGGTCAGGCGGTTCGTCGCTGAGATCGGGCTCCCGCCCAGAACCGTGATGCGGCTCGCCCGGTTCCGGCGTGCGCTCCGGATGCTCGACACGGCCCGTCCGCTAGCCGCCATCGCGGTCACCACCGGCTACGCGGATCAAGCGCACATGAACCGCGAGTTCAAGGCGTTCGCGGGGATGACACCCGGGCAGGTTCGAGCCTCCGCTGCCGAGGCGACGTTCGTTCAAGACGAGCAGCGTTCCGAGCTCTTAGGGTCGAGCCCATGGCCGTTGAGTTCCAGGACGTGATCCCCGTACTTCCGTACCGTGACATCCGAGCCGGTCACGACTACCTGATCCGTGTGCTCGGATTCGAGTCAGGGGGTGTCGTCGAGGACGGCGACGGCAAGGTGGTGCACGCCGAGGTCCGGGCTGGGCCGCGTCGCTTCTGGCTGCACGAGGCGTCGGGCTCCCTGGCCCCACCAGCGGCCGGCGGAACACGGTCGTCCGGAACGGTGCTTCACGTCAGTGACGTCGATCAGCACTTCCAGCGCGCCGTGGACGCCGGCGCCGAGATACTGCGACCACCGACGGACGAGGACTACGGCCAGCGCGAGTACGGCCTGCGCGACTGCGAAGGCCACGACTGGTACGTCGCCACCCCCACCGGGCAGCCCGCGGCCCGCTGACGCAGCCGACCGGAGGCAGCGCCTCAATCAGACGGGTCTGATCCTTCGAGCGGGAGCTCGAACCAGGTGTCGCGACCGAAGTCGCCGTCCGTCTGGTGGGTGACTTGGAAGCCGCAGGCCAAGTAGAACGCGACGACCTCGTCCCAGTGCGCCGACGTCTCGAGCACGACCGCGGTCTTCCCCCAGCGTCGGGCGGTGTCGAGCAGCGCTTCGACGATCCACCGACCGACACCGTGGCGGCGCGCGGCGGCGTCGACCGACATGCGCACGATCTCGGCGGTGTCGGGCGTCCTGGGCATCACGGTCCCGGTCCCGATGATCCGGTCCTGGTTCTCGACGACGACTGTGCGACCGGGGCCGTAGGACTCGGCGATGTCGTGGAGATCGAGGTTCAGCGCTTGGTCGATCGAGCCCCAGTGACCGGCGAGCCCGGCGAGCACCAACGTTCGCACCTGGTCTTGGTCCGCGGGGGCGAAGTCGCGCAGTCGCATCCGAGGTCAGCGACCGAGCAGCCGCTCGAGGTACGCCGGGCTCTCGACGATCGCGGGAAGTCGACGGAGCGGGTGGTTCGACGGCAGGTGCTCCGGGGCGGTGGTCGCCGGGCACACGATGACGTCCCGCAACGTGCACGCCAGGTCGTAGAGCCACAGCCGCTCGACGACGCGTGGGTGCGCGACGATCCTCGGGTAGTGCGCCGCGAGCAGGGTGATCATGCCGTCGCTCTCGGCCTCCTTCTCGGCGCGCAGGAACCCTTGCAGGTCGAGGTCGGGCGGCCCGAGTCTGACCCACTCGAAGTCGAGGACGGTCTGCAACGAGCTGCCGGAGGCCACCACGTTGCTGAGGTGGAGGTCGCCATGGATCACGGCGTCGTCGACACCGCCCATATCGAACGCGCGGAGCTCTCGCAGACGTTCGCCGACAGCATCGATGACCGCGGGATCGGCGTGCGGCGACCGCTTCGCCTCGTCCATGAGAGCCAGGGCGCGGTCGATGGGCAGCGGGTTCACGTCCTGGCCGATCAGGTCGTGGACGTTCGTGGCCGAGCCGCGCCCCGCCACCTGGTCACGAACGGCCGCGGGCGGTGACCAGTGGTGAAGCGCAGCCAGCGCATCCGCCAGTTGCCGGGCCAATCGGTCACGACCGGCCGACGAGAGCGTCCGCCACGAGTCGATGGCGACCTCTCCCGGCACCCACCGCGTCAGGGTCCAGGTTCGGTCGCCGGTCGTGCCGTGCCCGAGAACCTCGGGGTGCGGGACCCACGCCGGCAGATGCCGAAGCACCGTGACCTCACGCCCGGCACGCTCGCGATCGCCGCTCCAGCTGATGCGCACCACGACCTCGCCGACCTTCCACGCCTCGTTCGAGGCGCTCGGCAGCCGGACGGCACCGTCGACCGATCCCAGGCCGGCGTCCTTCGCCACCGCGGAAAGCCGCCCGTGCGCGTTCACGCCGCATCCTCGCGCGACCGCGGTCCACACCGGTTTGGCAATGACGCGGTCTTGCCGGGCCTTGTCAACGCGTCTCGTGTGCTTGGCGTCGGTACAGCTACCAATGCAACGGCGGAAGGCACATTCTCATGCGGAAGTACTCGGCACTCC
>DASRJN010000032.1:0-9744 GCA_035649455.1 Acidimicrobiales bacterium | reverse complement strand
CGGGTCTACGTCGGGGCGCACAACCCGCTCGACGTCACGGCCGGGCTCGGCGCCGGACTGCTGCTGGGCGGCGTCATCGCCGCCTTCGTGGGCTGAGCCTCACCCCGGCGGGGTGATCACGGGCGGTAGCGCCCGGTGTCCGATCGAGCCGTGGAGACCTCGGTGGAGGAGGGCCGGCCCGGCACGCTCGGGGTGCGGCAGGCCGCGTTCATCGGCGTCGGGGCGATGGTGGGGGCCGGGATCTTCGCCCTGCTCGGCGCAGCCGGCGAGGTGGCCGGCGCCGCGGTGTGGGTGTCCTTCCTCCTCGCCGGGGGTGTCGCCGGGCTGCAGGGCTACTCGTTCGCCAAGTTCGGAGCCCGCTACCCCTCGGGCGCGGGCCTGCTCGAATACGTGCGGCGGGGCTACGGCGACGGGCACGTCACCGGCGTGATCGCCTGGCTGGTGCTGGGGGCCAACGCCATCATCACCGGCATGGTGGCCGTGTCGTTCGGCAGCTACGCGTCCAGCGCGGTGGCCGACGGCAGCACGGACTGGGTCAAGCCGTTCGCCGTGCTGGTCGTGCTGGTCATGTCGGCGCTCAACATCCTCGGCTCCCAGACCGTCGCCCGGGCGCAGACCGTCGTGGTCATCGTCGTGGTCGGCATCCTGTCGCTGTTCGCCGTGACCACGCTGGCCAACATGCAGCTCGACCTGCTGGCGGTGTCGGACTACCCGTCCGTGGCGGACATCGTGTCGAGCGTCGCCCTCACCTTCTTCGCCTTCCTGGGCTTCGGCGTCATCACCTTCACGGCCAAGGACCTCGCCAACCCGGCTCGCGAGCTGCCCCGGGCCGTGTACCTGGCGCTCGGGATCGCCACGGTGATCTACGTCGCGGTGGCGCTGGGCGTGTTCGGCACGCTCACGGTGGACGAGGTCATCGCTTCCGGTGGCACCGCGCTGGCGGTGGCCGCCGAGCCGACGCTGGGCCGCGCCGGCTACTGGCTCATGACGGTGACCGCGCTGTTCGCCACCGCCGGGGCCACCAACGCGGGCCTGTACCCCGCGGCCGGGTTGTGCGAGGAGCTGGCCCGCAACGGGCAGTTCCCGCCCACGCTGGGCCGCCGGTTCTGGGGCCGGGTGCCCGCCGGGCTGCTCGTCACCGCGGTGATGTCCATCGTGCTGGCCGTCGGGTTCGACCTGAACGCCATCGCCTCGATCGGCAGCGCGGTCGCGCTCGTGGTGTTCTCGCTGGTGACCGCGGGGCACATCCGGGTCCGCTCCGAGACCGGAGCTAACGGGCTGGTGCTGGTGCTGGGAGTGGCGACGGCGGTGATCGTGCTGGTGTCCTTCGCCGTGACCACCCTCGTCGACGAGCCGGCCACCGCGGTGGCGCTGGTCGTGATCCTCGTCCTCAGCGTGGTCCTCGACCGGTGGTGGAAGAGCGTCCGCGACCGCGACCCCGTCAGGACGTGATCCACTCAGCCGGTGCTGGTGCCGGTCGTGTCGTTCGCGGGCTCGTCGGCTTCGGACGTCGTCTCCGTCGTGTCCGGCGCCTCGGTCGTCCCGGGTGACGTCAGCTCGGCCAGCGCCTCCCGGGCGGCGGCCAGCGTGGCCGCGTCGACCTCGCCCGTCGCCGGCACGCCCAGGTCGGTCTGGAACGCCCGCAACGCCGCGGTCAGGGCATCGTTCCATTGGCCGTCGATGGGACCCGTCCAGTACCCGGCCGCGGCCAGGATCGACTGCACGGCCGCGGTGTGGGCGATGGCCAGGTCGGCGGCCTCGGCCCCGGACGCCGCCACCGCATCCTCCAGGGCGGCGGCGGTCGCCCGGTCGACCAGGCCGGTGACCGGCAGGCCGCGGTCGGCCTGCAGCGCTTCGACCGCGGCGACCGTGTCGGGTCCGTAGACGCCGTCGACCTCGCCGTCGTAGTAGCCGGCGGCGGCCAGCGACGTCTGCAGCGCGGTGGTGTAGTCGACCACCGCCTGCACGGCGTCGGCCTGCTGGTCGTCGCTCAGGCAGCCGGCGTCGGCGAACAGTCGCAGCGATGCCACCTGCAGCGCGAAGGCGGCCGCGTTGACCTGCTCGGTCGCCTCGCGCACGGCGGTGGCCTCGGTCACTCCCTCGAAGGCGGCGGTCAGGTCCTCGTGGGCCTCCTCCACGCGGTCGACTGTCGCGGGCGGCACGAGCGTGCTGGTCGTGGTGGTCTCGGCGGGCGGGCTGCTGGTGCCCGATTCGGCCTCGGCCAGGGCCGCCTCCGCGTCGGCGAGCTCCTGCTCGGCGGCAGCCACCCGGTCGCGGGCCTCCGCCACGGCGTCGGCGCTCGACCGGACCGCCTCCTCGGGCTCCTGCAGGTCGGCCCCCGCGGTCGTGATGTCGCCGACAGTCACCGCCGCCTCACTGAAGACCTGGCCGTAGCGGTCGACCGCATCGATGTAGTCGCGGCTGTCGTCGCAGAAAGCGCCGTGGGCGTCCTCCAGCGCGGTCTGGGCGTCGCCGAGCTCGGCGCGGGCGGCCTCGACCCGCTGCTGGGCCTCGGCGACCGGATCGGTGGCGGCATCATCGTCAGAGTCATCGCCGCCGCAGGCCGCCAGGAGCAGCAGCGGGACCGCGCAGGCGAGCGCGGCCCGGGTGAGTCGGAGCATGCCGGTTCCCCCTGCGGTCAGGCGGCGGGCGCCGCCGCCTGACCGCAGGAGCTCAGGACGACATGGCCTTGGCTTTGAGCTGCTCGAACTCGGCGTCGCTGATGACGCCCTTCTCGCGCAGGTCGGCCAGCCGGGCCAGCTCGTCGGCGGTGCTACCGCCGCTGCCGGCGACGTTTTGCACGTACTGGCGCATCGCTTGGTCCTGCGCCTGGGCCTGGGCCACCGCGTGCTCGTGCATCTTGCCGCCCCGGGCGATCAGATAGACGAACACGCCCAGGTAGGGCAGGAAGATGATGAAGATGCACCAGATCGCCTTGGCCCATCCCCCCAGGTCGTGGCTGCGGAAGATGTCGCTGAACACGACGATCAGCAGCCAGATCCAGATGAAGAACAGGAAGAACCAGAGGAAGGACCAGAACACTTGTCCGGTGCCAAACTCTGCTGCGAGCATCGCGCTACCTCCCAGTGAAGACCGGTCCCCACGTTCGGAGCCCGTCGCCTGACGATGGCGGTTGCCCGGGTGGGCGGGCGCCACCCGCGCGGGGGTGGTACCGGTCTCCCGACCACCCGCGATGGGGTGGGGTCGCGCTACTCGCCCGCCGTTCACGATGCGTGAAGCGACCCAGGTGCGGAGGAGGGCACGGCGACACGTGAGCGACCCAGTGCAGCCCTCGGACCGGCCGCCCGACCTGGCCACCGACCTGGTCGAGTACTTCGTCGTGGTCCTGCCCGACCGCGCCGCGTTGGGTGGCGTGGTGCCGGCCGTGACCGAGATGGTGCGGTCGGAGCGGATCCGGGTCCTCGACCTGGTGGTGCTGGCCCGCGGCCCGGACGGGGCGCTCGAGGTCGCCGAGGTGGGCGAGGCCGACGACCTGGCGCCGCTGCGCGAGCTGGAGGGCGACACAGGCCTGCTGAGCGAGAACGACCTACGGCTGGCAGCGAGCGCGGTGCGCCGGGGTGAGGTCGGGCTGGTGCTGGTGGCCGAGGACCGCTGGGCCGAGCAGCTCTCGACCGCAGCCCGCGGCGTGGGAGGCCGCATCGTCGCCGGCGAGCGCATCCCCGCCCCGCGGGTAGAGGCCGCCGTCACCGATGCTCCCGTGGACCCCGGACGTGACTCAGGAGGGTGAGATGCGCCGCAGTGTGACGCCCCGCAGCCAGAACCCCGACCTCCTGGTCCGGCCGCCGTTGCGGGCGGACGGTCCCGAGCGCGGCTGGGTCGCGGCCATCGACCCGGTGGCCGCGCTGGTCGAGCTGGCGGAACTGTTCGCCCGGGGCCTGATCTCCCGGCCCGAGCTGGCCCGCCAGGCGGCCAAGGTGGTCGGCGCCGACCGGCCCGGCGCCGCTAGCGAGGTTGGACGGCCGTCATCTGCCGGGCAATGTCCGCCGCCTCGGCGCGGGACCCGACGCCCAGCTTGCGGTAGATCGTCTTCAGGTGGAACTTGAGGGTGTTGGGGGACACGTAGAGCTCCGCGGCTATCTCCCGCACCGTGAGCCGCCCGGCCAGCAGCCGCAGCACGTCGCGCTCCCGGCCGGTGAGCGTGGCCACCGGGTCCTCGGCGACCGCCACGGTGCGGCTGGTGGGGATGGCGGCGCGCCGCAGCCGGTCCATCCACTGCGACGAGGCGCGATAGCCGGCTCGCTCGGCCAGCACCACCACCTCGGCGCCTTCGCACGCCACGGTCTGGAGCAGCCCCAGCGACGCCGAGCGCTCCACGGCCTCGGCCACCAGGCGCAACGCCCGGCCCCGATCCTCGGCGGCCCGGGCCCGCAGCAGGGTCCGCACCACCGTGTGACGGCCGCAGCGCGGCGCCGCCCGGTCCAGCGCGACCTCGGCCTCGTCCCGCTGCCCGGCGGCCAGGGCGACCCGGGCCGTGGTCGCCGGCGCCCAGAAGGGGTCGTCGATGCGCCGGCACCAGGTGCGGGCCTCGCTGACCGCGCCGGCGGCGAGGGCGACCAGGGTGCCGGCGCGGGCCAGCACGCTGCGGCCGTCGGAACCGTACGACTCGGTCTCCACCAGCGTCTCGGCCCGGGTGAGCGCCTCGCGGGCGGCGGCGAGGTCGCCTTCGTCCAGGTTGGCTTGGACCAGTTCGGCCGCCGCCAGGACGAGGCAGGACACGACCGGTCCCGGCGGCATGGCCGCCAGGGCCTCCAGCTCGCCCAGCGCCCGTGAGCGCTCGCCCAGCTCGCGATGGGCGATGGCCTCGGCCAGGGACACCTCGAAGCGCAGCATCGCCATGTTGCTGACCGCCGCCGCGCTCCGCACGGCCGCCGCCACCCGCAGGGCGTCCACCGGCCGTCCGGCGAGTGCCTCGCCGAGGGCGCGGGTGCCCTCGAAGGCGAGGCGGCGCTCGGCGTCACGGGACAACGCCATGTCGGCTTGGCGCACGTCGTCGTCGGCCTCGTCCCAGCTCTCGGACAGTGCCACCTCACGGGCCACCTGGTTCCAGCCGAAGCGGCCCAGCGGGTCGCGCCACCAGGCCGGACCCATGGTGATCAGCGCCTGGCGGGCCAGCGTCCCGCCGTCGATCCAGCGACCGCCGCTGGTGGCGCACAACGACTGCAGCATGGTCACCCGGGGCCGGATGGCCGGCTCGGTGCCCGGCTGGTCGGCCCACCAGGTCAGCGCCTCCACCAGCTCGCGGAAGCGGTGGCGATCCACCAGCAGGTGGCAGCAGGCGTACTCGAGCATGGCCTGGAGGTCGGCGCTGGCCACATCGGCCGGGATGGCGGCGATGGTGCGGACGACGGCCGCCTCCTGGCCGTCGTCGTAGAGCTCGGCGTGCGTGGCGGCCAGCAGGCGGAGGGCGTCGCGGGGCCGGCCGGCGCGCAGCCAGTGCTCCAGCGCCGGGACGGTCGCGCCCGCCTCCTCGTACCAGCGGGCGGCGCGAGCGTGGCGCCCGGCGAGGCGGTCGGGCTCCACGCCCGCGAGGGTGGCGCGCACCAGGGGATGGATCTCGAACCATCCCCCGGGCAGCCGCGAAACCAACAGGCCGCGCGCCTCGGCCCGCGGGAGCAGGTCGGCGGCGTCGGATCGCCTGGTCAAGGCCCGGGCCAGGCTGGGATTCACCCGGTCGACCACCGCCACGTCGGCCAGCGCGTCGACCAGGGCGGCCTCCTCGGCGGCCAGCACCTCGTGCCGGACGTAGTCCTGGATCAGCGAGCCGCCGCCGTCGCCGATGGCTGCGAAGCCCTCGTCGCTGGCCTGGGCCGACCGGGCCACCAGCGCCACGAGCTGGAGGCTGGCCGCCCACCCCCCGGCCTCGGCGACGGCCGCGTGGAGCTGCTCCTCGGCCAGCGATGGGGCCAGCCGCGACAGCAGGTCGTGCGCCTCGTCGGAGGTGAAACGCAACTCGCTGAAGCGGACCTCGCGCAGCTGGCCGCGGGCCCGCAGCCGATCGAGCGGCAGGGCCAGGTCCCGGCGCGACGCCACCAGCGCGTGGAGCCACGGGGGCAGGTGCTGGAGGAAGGCGGCCAGCGACTCGGCCAGCCGATCGTCGTCGTCGATCACGTGCACGTCGTCGATCACCAGCACGGACAGGGGCGCCGCCGCCTCGGCGCCATCGCGACGCCCGGGGGCGAGGGCGTCGAGCGCGGTGGCCACGCGCCGCCCGAGCTGGGCGGGATCACGGTCGCTCTCGTCCAACGACAGCCACGCCACCGGGTGCGCACACTCGGTCGCCCACCCCGCCAGGAGGGAGGTCTTGCCCGCGCCCGCGGGGGCTATGACCAGCGTCAACGGGCCGGCGACGGCCTCGTCCAGCAGGTCGAGCAGGCGGCTGCGTCTCAGGTGGTGCGGAGGCGCGGCGGGAGGCCGCAGCGTCGCTCGCACGGGTTCACGCACGGCCGCCAGCCTGGTCCCGGGCAACCGACGCCGTCGTCACCCACCTGGGGTGAGGGACGCTCCACCGCCTCCGTGCCAGGGTGATGGGCGATGAGTGACCGGATGAAGCGCAAGGAATACGAGACCGAGCTGCGTCGGCTGCACGCCGAGCTGGTCGCCATGCAGGAGTGGGTCAAGCAGACCGGCGCCAAGATCTGCGTGGTGTTCGAGGGTCGGGACAGCGCGGGCAAGGGCGGCACCATCAAGGCCATCACGGACAAGGTCAGCCCCCGGGTGTTCCGCATCGTGGCGCTCCCGTCGCCGACGGAGCGTGAGAAGTCCCAGATGTACGTCCAGCGCTACATCGGGCACTTCCCGGCCGCGGGCGAGGTCGTGATCTTCGACCGCAGCTGGTACAACCGCGCCGGGGTGGAGCGGGTCATGGGCTTCTGCACCGACGAGGAGGCCAAGCGCTTCCTGGAGCTGGTCCCCGACGTCGAGAAGGCCATGGTCGACTCGGGCATCCTCCTGCTCAAGTACTGGCTGGAGGTCGGCGAGGAGGAGCAGACCAAGCGTCTCCAGAGCCGGATCGACGATCCCCGCAAGATCTGGAAGCTGACCGAGATGGACCTGAAGTCGTACCGGCACTGGTACGACTACGCCCGCTGCCGCGACGAGATGTTCGCCGCTACCGACACGGTGATCGCGCCCTGGTACGTGGTGCGCACCGACGACAAGCGCCGCGGCCGGCTCAACCTCATCACCCACCTGCTCGGCCAGGTGCCCTACGAGCCGGTGAAGCACAAGAAGGTCACGCTGCCCAAGCGCGACAAGCCGGGCGACTACGTCGAGGGCGAGCTGGCGGGCCAGTACATACCCACGCCGTTCTGAGGATGGCAGGCTCGCCCCGTGCCCGAGCCTGACCGCATCCCTACGGAGCGCCTCGCGGAGTTGGTGAGCGCGGCCGCGTACGGCACCGTGCTGGTGCTGGCGGCGCTAAGCGTGATCTCCGTGTCCGACGTCGCCCTGGGCCACGGCTCCGAGCTGGTGGCCGGCGTCGGGGTCGCGACCTGGCTGGCGCACCTGTTCGCCGAGCTGCTGGGCGACCACATCCGCCGCGACGAGCCGCTCAGCGCGGGCGAGGTCCGCCGCGCGATGGTCGACGGCAGCCCCATCCTGGCGGCCACGGTGCTGCCCGCCCTGGTGCTGTTGCTGGGGCGGCTCGACGTGGTGAGCGCCACCACGGCCCGGGTCGTGTCCGTGCTGGTCGCCGTGGTCCAGCTGGTGGCGATCGGCGCCTACGTAGGGCGGGTGGCACCGGGCCGGGCGGCGGCACCCTGGGCGTTCGCGGCCGTCACCGCCGCGGTCGGGCTGCTCGTCGTGGGCCTCAGCGTGCTGTTGGGGCACTGACGGCACGGCCCGGGATCAGCCGCCCAGGACCATGTCGCCCGCTTCGGACGGCTGGGGGTCGGGCTGGCGCATCATGCGGAACGAGTTCCCGAGGCCCAGCAGGGCGGCCAGGATCGGGATCAACAGCGCGACCTGGAGCGCGCGGGGCCGGGCGTCGGTGTTGATGTCGAGTATCTCGGCCTGGATGGCCTCCGGCTGGCCTTCCAGCTGGGCTTCGAGCGCGGTGTTGCTCATGACCTCGGCGTCGTCCTCCAGGGCGTCCGCCACCTGCTGCTGCTCGGCCGGGGGCAGCACGTCGCTGTCCTCGGCCGCCTCGGTGAAGATGATCGACAGCGACGCCAGCAGGATGGCGCCCGCGAACGCCAGCCCGAACGACAAGCCGAACGACCCTGCGGCCGAGTTCACCCCGGCGGCCTCGCTCACCCGCTCCTCCGAGATGGGGGACAGCGTGTAGTTGTTGAGCTGGGACACGAGCAGGCCCAGGCCCGAGCCCACCACGATCAGCGGGATCACCAGCCACCAGCCGCTCGTGGCCCGGGGCACGATGGGCAGAAGCCCCACCAGCCCGAGGGAGACCAGCGCGAAGCCGGCCCGGATGATGGCGGCGGGGCGCCGCCGGCCCGCCCGGCGCCCGGCCAGAAGCGCCATGCCGAACATGCTGAGCGACAGCGGGGCGATGGAGAGGCCCGCCTCCAGGGCGTTGTACTCCAGCACCATCTGCAGGTAGATCGGGAGGGCGATCATCGTCCCGCCGAGGGCGATCTGCTGGAGCATCTGGCCGGTGATGCCGTAGCGGAACAGCGTCGAGCGGAACAGGCCGGGGTCGAGCAGCGCGGGCTCGCCCCGGCGCTTGCGCCGTTGCAGCCACCACACGAGGCTGCCCAGCGCCACCGCGCCGGCGGCCATCAGCGCGGCCACCGCCTCGCCACCCTCCTGCCACACGAGGATGCCGAGCACCACGCCGCCCATGCCGACGACCGACAGCGCCGAGCCGACCACGTCGACGCCCCGCGGACCGGTGTAGGCGACATCGCGGACCCGCCCGATGCCGGACAGCACGATGGCGATGATGACGGCCTCGCCCAAGAAGGCGAGCCGCCACGAGGTGAAGGTGGTGATGAAGCCGCCGATCAGCGGGCCGACCGCGGCGGCGATGGCGGCCGACGCCCCTACCAGGGCGTACACCTTCTTCTGGGCGGTGCCCTCGAAGTTGCCGTGGATCAGGGACTGCATGGAGGGCAGCAGCAGCGAGGCGCCCAGCCCGCCGATCACCGCCCAGAAGAAGATGATGGCGGTGAGGCCCTGGGCCAGCGTCATGGCTATCGCGCCTATGGCGTAGCCCAGCAGGCCCAGCACGTAGGCCCGCTTACGGCCGATCAGGTCGCCCACCTTGCCGCCGATGAGGATGAAGGCGGCCGAGACCAGCGCCTCCAGGGCGATGGCGGACTGGACGCCGCTCACCGTCGTGCCTATGTCATCCACGACGGCCGAGATGGACACGTTCATGAGCGACGTGTCCACCACCAGCACGAACATGGCCATGGCCAGCAGCAGCGCGAGCCGCTGGTCGCCCGAGGCCTCCTCGCCGGCGGCGGTGGGGCTGTCCATCATGGCCCGGCGGGGTCGACGTGGCGGACCACGAACTTGCCGATCTCCGCCAGCACCACGTAGCCGATGACTGCGATCAGGCACACCCGCCACTGCGGCCCGGACAGGTCGACCGTGTCGAAGATGCGCTCGAGGCCGTCGAGCGTGGTGACCAGGAAGGTGAGCGCCAGCGCCGCCAGCATCAGCAGGTTGAAGCGGCCGTTGGCGATCGAGTCGCGGGTGAAGGCGGTGCGCCGGGGGTCACGCCACTCCAGCGAGGCGGCGATGTGGAGCAGCGCGGTGGTG
>DASRJN010000031.1:0-8668 GCA_035649455.1 Acidimicrobiales bacterium | reverse complement strand
ACCGCCCGCTCCAGCAGCCCGGCGACCTCGCGCTCGCGCCGCGTCACCGCCCGCGGCTCGGCCGCGGGGACGAGGTCCAGCAGCGGGGTGGTCACGTCCGGGCAGCGCTCCCGCAGGCGCTGGGACCGGGCCGCGGCGTGCGCGGCCGCGGCCGGCGTCCGGCCCGCCTGCAACAGGGCATGGGCCGCGGTCGCGGCCTCGGCGGCCAGCAGGTCGTGGCCCAGTTCCTCGAACAGCCGCGAGCAGTCGGTCAGCCCGGCCGGGTCCCGCTCGGCCAGCGCCTCCGCGGCCCGGCGGCAGACCGGCGCGAAGTCCCCGTCCACCAGCGGGACCAGTGCGCCGAGCCGGTCCACCACCAGGTCCGGTCGCCCCAGCCGGGCGACGTCGTAGGCGGCGGTGACCTCGAAGGCCCGCTGACCCAGCCCCCGCGCCTCCTCGGCGGCGGCGAGCGCCCGGTCGACGGCCTCGTCGAGGCGCCCCTCGGCGGCGTAGACCCAGGCGCCGTCCAGGGCGATCCAGGGATCGAAGACACGGTTGGTGCCGGGATCATGCGCCCCGGCGTCGTCGTACGCCGCGCGGGCGGCGTCGCCATCGCCCACGAGTGCCAGGGAGGCCCCCATCTCGGCCAGCCACAGCCGGGCAAAGCGGTACATGTCGGCCCGCTCCAGCAGGTCGACCGCGTGGCGCAGGCTGGCGACGGCGGTCTCGTGGTGGCCCTGGAGGCGAGCCACCAGCCCGTGGAAGCCCAGGCCCATGCCCACGAACTGCGCCGACGCGCCGGCGCTGTCCTGCCCGGCCCGCTCGACCAGGTCGCGGGCCGCGCCCAGGCGGCCGGCGGTCACCAGCAGGATGACCCGCGCCCACAGGATCTCGGGCCGGGCCCAGGGGTCCTCCGGGCCGCTCGACTCGGCGGCCTCCGACCCCAAGTCGGCGGCGCCACGCGCCTCGTTGAACCGGCCGCAGAGCCCGAGCGCGGCCGCGCCCGCCGTCGCGGCCCACACCCGGGCGCGCATCGTGGCGTCGGGCCGCCCCAGCACGGTCCGTGACACCTCGACGCAATCCGCCAGACGGCTCTCGAAGAACAGGACCCAGGCCTCGGTGGCCGGAACCTCGCCCCCGCTGGCGTCGTCCTCGCCGCGCCGGACCGCGGCGGCGGACCCGGCGCCCGCCCAATAGCCGTTGGCCGCGCGGGCCAGGGTCAGCGCGGCGGCGTCGCCCCGCACCTCGACCCGGTCGAGCAGGCGGATGGCCTCGACGTGGCGGCCCTGCCTCTCCAGCGACTCGGCCAGGATGACGAGCGCGCTGGTCGGCTCGGCGTCGAACGCGGCCCGGGCCAGCCGCTCGGCCACGTGCGGGTCGCCGTCCCGCAGGGCCTGGTGGGCCGCGGCGGCGAAGGATACGCCCCGGCCGCCGACCGGCGTCCCCGCCTCCAGTTGCCACAAGGCCACCCGCACCAGGCCGCCGGGCCGGCCCCCCTCCCCCCGGTCCAGCAGCGCCGCGGCCAGCCGCTCACACAGCTCACGCCGCCGGCCCAGCGGCATCGTCGCCCGCAGCACTTCACGGTGGATCGGGTGGCCGAAGCGGACCGCGGGCTCCTCGGTCTCCGGGACCGCCTCCAGCAGCCCGGCGCGCTCCGCCGCGTGCAGCGCGTCCCGGCCCGCCACCTCCTCGGCCAGCCACACCGCCAGCGGATCGCCGCACGCCACCAGCTCCAGCACCGGCCGGCACCGGGGATCCTCGCCCTCCAGCCGGCCTTCGACCAGGCCGGCGAGGCGGTCGCCGTCGCCCATCCCGCCGTCCCACCGCCAAGCGCCCCGTCGCTTGGCCAGCGCGCCGGACGCCAGCGCCGCCCGCACGATCTCACGCAGGAACAGCGGCGTGCCCCGGGTCAGGTCCCACAGCCGCTCGAACGACGCCGGCTCGAGCGGAGCGCCGAGCGCCCGCTCCAGCAGCTCGGCCGTGTGCTCGCGGCCGAGCGGGGCCACGGGGATGCGGTCGACCAGCCCGTCCTTCCACAGCGCCACCACCGGGTCGGGTGCCGGTGCGTCGCAGCGGACCGTGAGGGCCACGGCCACCAGCCCGCGCAGCACGGCATGGTGCAGGAACACCGCGGACAGGCCGTCGAGCAGGTGGGCGTCGTCCACCACCACTATGGGCGGCCCAGCCGGTCCCGGGCCGCCGACGACCGCCTCGACCCGGCCCAGCAGCTCGATGGGATCGAGGTCCCAGCCGGCCGGCCCGTCGGGCAGCAGGTGGGCCAGGGCCCCGAACGGCAGGTCGGATGCCGCCCGGGTGCCCGTGGCCCAGGTCGTGGCCCGGCCCGCGGCCAGGGCGCGGAACTCGAGCTCGCGCGCCAGGCTGGTGCGACCGGACCCTTGCGGTCCCGCCAGGATCACGCCGCCGCACGCCGGGTCGAGGATCGCAGCCTGCACAGCTGCCAGCTCGCCGTCCCGCCCGACGATCGGCCACGGTGTCGCATCGAGGCCCACGCTGCCGATTCGGGGACGCGCCCGGTACCGGATGTGCTCGTCCGGCTACGCCCCGCTCACCACGAACCCCGGGCATACTGGCCGGGTGGGACCCCGGCCTGCGTCCAGCTATCGGGAGCTGGTGCCGCCTCGGGACCTGGCGCCTTACGTCGAGTGCCTCTGGGTCCACCGCCTGGGCGACGGCGAGGAGACCTACCACCAGCCGGTGTTCCCCGACGGGCGGATCGACGTGGTCGCCCTGGGCGACCGCGTGACGCTGGCCGGTCCGGCCAGCCGCAGCACCACGTTGGACCTGGCTCCGGGCACGTTGACCGTCGGGGTGCGGTTCCGGTCCGGCGCGGCCCCCGCCCTGGTGGGCACCAGCGCCGCCGACCTGCGGGACCGGGACGTGGCGCTGGACGCCGTGTGGGGCCCCGCGGGAGCGACGCTGGCTGCCCGGATCGCCGAGGCACCGGGCTGGCAGGCGCGCCTGCGGGCCATGGCCGAGGGCCTGAGCGCTCGCCTGGCCCACGCCCGGCCTCCGGATCCGGTCGGGACCGGCATAGCCACCCTGCTGGCGGCGCGGTCGGGCCGGCCGCTGGCCGGCTTGGCGGAAGATGTCGGGCTGAGCGAGCGCCAGCTCCGTAGGCGGGTCGAGGAGTCCGTCGGGTACCCGCCGCGCCTGCTGGCCCGCGTGCTGCGATTCCAGCGCTTCCTGGTGGCGGCCCGGGCTGCGGGACCGGACCGCAACCTCTCCCGGCTCGCGGCCGACACCGGTTACGCCGACCAGGCCCACCTCACCCGGGAGTCCCGGGAGCTCGGCGGTCTCCCGCCCGGGGCCTTGCTCGACTGGGAGGCGGAACGCCTGGCCGGCTGATGTCCGGAACGTTCAAGACCGGGACCGGGTTGGGGCGCATCATGCCCCCATGGCACAGCCCACCCTCCACCTCGACCTGATCGGCATCAACGTGGCGGACATGGGCCGCTCCCTGGCGTTCTACCGCCGGCTCGGCCTGGACATCCCCGCGGACGCCGACGGCCAGCCCCACGTCGAGCTCGGCCTCCCCGGGGGACTGCGGCTGGCGTGGGACACCCTCGACACCATCCGCAGCTTCGACCCCGACTACGTGGTGCCGACGGGCAGCTCCAGCATCAGCCTGGCGTTCGCCCACGACACCCCGGCCGACGTCGACGCCACCTACGAGAAGCTGGTGGCGGCCGGCTACGACGGCCACAAGCAGCCGTGGGACGCATTCTGGGGCCAGCGCTACGCCATCGTGCATGACCCCGACGGCAACACGGTCGACCTGTTCGCCGCGCTGGACGTCTGAGGACGGGCGGGGACAGGCCCTAAGGTGACCGGATCGGCGCGCCGGACCCTGCGCCGAGGACATAGCAGCGGGAGGGTGCCGCCTGGCCATCCGCGAGATGAAGCCCACGGTGGCGGCGGGCTTGAACAACCTGTCGTCGTACCAGGCCGCATGGTTGAGACGCGACGTGGTGGCCGGGCTGGTGCTCACCGCGCTTCTGGTACCTCAGGGGATGGCTTACGCCGAGCTGGCGGGCCTGCCCCCCATCACCGGCCTCTACACCACGATCCTGTGCCTGGTCGCGTACGCAGTGTTCGGGCCGTCGAAGATCCTCGTCCTGGGACCGGACTCGTCGCTAGGGCCGATGATCGCGGCGACGATCATCCCCCTCCTGGTCGTAGGGGACGACCCGGGGCGGGCGGTGGCCCTCGGGTCCGCGCTCGCCCTGCTGGTCGGGGTGATCATCACGGCCGCAGGCCTCGCCAAGCTGGGCTTCATCGCCGACCTGATCTCGAAGCCGACGATCATCGGCTACATGAACGGGCTGGCCCTGACCATCCTGGTCGGCCAGCTCCCCAAGCTGTTCGGGTTCTCGGTGGACGGCGACGGCTTCCGGGCCGAGCTCACGGGCTTCCTCCAGGGCGTCGCCGACGGCGAGACCGTGGCGGCCGCCCTGGCCATCGGGCTGTTCGGCCTGGCCCTGATCCTCGGCCTCGGCCGCTGGCTGCCCCGCGTGCCGGGCGTGCTCGTCGCGGTGGTGCTGTCGATCGGAGCGGCCATCGTCTTCGACCTGGCCGACCACGGCGTGGACCTGGTGGGCGAGCTGCCTCAGGGCTTCCCGCCCTTCACCATCCCCCGAGTCAGCCTCGCTGATCTGGGGCTCCTGTTCGCCGGCGCCCTCGGCATCGCGCTGGTGTCGCTGGCCGACACCATCTCCACCGCGTCCGCCTTCGCGGCCCGAAGCGGCGACGAGGTGAACGGGCAGCAGGAGATGATCGGGATCGGCGCGGCCAACCTCGCGGCCGGCCTGTTCCAGGGCTTTCCCGTCAGCACCAGCGGATCGCGCACCGCGGTGGCCGAGCGGGCCGGAGCCAAATCCCAGGTGACCGGCCTGGTGGGGGCGGCAGCCATCCTGCTCATCCTGCTGTTCCTCCCGGGCTTGCTGCGCGACCTGCCCCAGCCCACGCTGGCCGCGGTGGTGATCGCCGCGTCGCTGTCGCTGGCGAACATCCCCGAGACGCTGCGGTTGCGACGGATCCGGCGCACGGAGTTCCTGCTCAGCATGGCCGCCTTCCTCGGCGTCGTGCTCCTGGGCGTGCTGCCCGGCATCGCGCTGGCCGTGGCCCTGTCGATCGGCAACGTCTTCCGCCGGGCCTGGTGGCCGTACCAGACCACCCTCGGGCGGGTCCCGGGCCTGGCCGGCTACCACGACGTGACCAGCTACCCCGAGGCCAACCTGATGCCCGGCTGTGTCATCTTCCGGTTCGACGCTCCCCTGTTCTTCGCCAACTCGCGCACCTTCCGGGAGCAGATCCGGGCCATCGCGGCGCAGGAGCCCCGCCCGCGCTGGATCGTGGTCGCCAGCGAGCCCATCACCGACGTGGACACGACCGCGGCCGACATGCTGGAAGAGCTGGACGAGGAGCTGAACGCCCGCGGCATCAGCCTGGTCTTCGCCGAGATGAAGGATCCGGTCCGCCACAAGGTCGAGCGCTACGAGCTCACCGACACGATCGACCCGCGGCACTTCTTCCCTACGATCACGCAGGCGATGAAGGAGTACCAGCGCCAGACTGGGGCCGAATGGCAGCCGCCGACCTCCTGACCGACGCCCGCGCCGGGGACGAGGCCGCCTTCGCGGGTCTGGTCGAGCCGCACCGGCGGGAGCTGCGGGTGCACTGCTACCGGATGCTGGGCTCGCTCGAGGACGCCGAGGACCTGGTACAGGAGACGTTCCTGCGGGCCTGGCGCCACCTCGGCGGCTTCGAGGGCCGCTCCTCGCTGCGGGCCTGGCTGTACAAGATCGCCACCAACGCCTGCCTGGACGCGCTCGACGGCCGCGCCCGCCGGGTTCTGCCCCCGGACCTGCGCCCACCCGCGGGGGCGGACGCGGACCTCCCGCCCCGCACGGACGTGGCCTGGCTCCAGCCGTTCCCCGACCAGCTGCTCGAGCCCGCCGACGCGGTGGTGGCCCGTGAGACCATCGAGCTGGCCTTCCTGGCCGCACTCCAGCACCTGCCGCCCGCCCAGCGAGCGGTGCTGATCCTCCGGGACGTGGTCGGCTGGCCGGCCAAGCAGGCGGCGGAGCAGCTCGGCCTCAGCGTGGCCGCCGCCAACAGCAACCTGCACCGCGCCCGGGCCGCGCTGCGCGCCCAGCTGCCGGCGGACCGGTCCGACTGGCGGCCGCCGGCCCCGCCGAGTCAGGACGAGCAGGTCGTGGTCCGCCGCTACATGGACGCGCTGGAGCGGGCCGACCTGGAGGGCATCGCCAAGCTGCTGGCCGACGACGTCCGCGCCTCCATGCCCCCGTGGCCCATCTGGTTCCAGGGCCGCGACGCGGTGCTCTCGGCCCTGGCCGCCAGCTGGGACCCCGGCCGGCCCGGCTACGTCGGGCGGTTCCGCACGCTGGCGGTCGGGGCCAACCGCCAGCCCGCGGGGGCGTGCTACACCCGGATGCCCGGCGATGCCGAGTACCGGCCCTTCGCCCTGGGCGTGCTGCGGATCGAGGGCGGCGTCGTCGCCGAGACCGTCTCCTTCCACGACGTGCGGCTCTTCGAGCTCTTCGGCCTCCCGGCCACGCTGCCAGCGTAGGCCTGAACACTTTTCCGGCGGGCGGCCGTCTCAACCTCCGACACCATGGCAACCCCCAGGAGGAAGAACTCATGGCCCGGCTCATCTACTCGACCATCCAGTCGCTCGATGGCTATATCGAGGACGTCGACGGCCACTTCGACTGGTCCGAGCCCGACGAGGACGTCCACCAGCACTTCAACGACCTCCTCCGTCCGGTGGGCACCTTCCTGTACGGCCGCCGGATGTACGAGACGATGGCCGTCTGGGAGACCGAACCGGCCCTCGCGGCCGGGCCGCCGGTGATCGCCGACTTCGCCAAGATCTGGCAGGCGGCCGACAAGATCGTGTACTCCACCACGCTCGACCGCCCGGTGACGGCCCGGACCCGCATCGAGCGGTCCTTCGACCCCGACGCGGTCCGGGAGCTGAAGGCCTCGGCCGACCGCGACCTCGAGATCGGCGGGGCGCACCTGGCCGCCCAGGCTCTCCGGGCCGGGCTGGTCGACGAGGTCGGCCTGATGCTTGCCCCCGTCGTGGTCGGCGGGGGCAAGCAGGCCATCCCGGACGGCGTGCGGCTGGGGCTGGAGCTGGTCGACCTGCGCCGCTTCCCGAGCGGCATGGCCTACCTGGCCTACCGGGTCACCGACCCCGATCCAGCGAGAACTCCAGGATCTGGGTGAGCCGCACGTTGTTGCCCGACGGGTCGCGGAACGAGGTGTCGATCCCGTAGGGCTGCTCGGTGGGCGGGTCGTTGAACTCCACGCCTCGGGCCGACAGCTCGTCGTAGGACGCCTGGCAGTCGTCGGTCTCCAGGAACAGCGTCCCGCCCACGCCCTTGGCCACCAGCTCCGCAAGCTGGGCGCTGGTGGCCTCGTCGAGCATGGGCGGGCCGGGGATCTTCATCAGCACCAGGCCGATCTCGTCCTGCCCGGGCGGGCCGACGACCAGCCAGCGGAAGTCCCACCCCTCGACGGTCGTGTCGGCCCGCACCTCCCACCCGAGCTTGCGGGTGTAGAACGCGAGCGCCGCGTCGTGGTCATGCACCCAGAACTGGACGTTGGCGAACTTGATCATCGCTCCTCCTTGGTCCCGGCCGACGTTAAGGAGGTTTCGGGAGGCCCGGCTTCTCGAAATGTGCGGTTCTCGCGGCGGCCGTAGGCCTGGGCCATGCACAGGGGGATGCGGATCAGCCGGCGGGCCGGCGGGAACGACTCCCGGTAGGCGAGGGGCGGCAGGCCGTAGACGCGACGGAAGCTGGTCGTGAACGAACCGATGCTGGTCAGCCCCACCGCGAAGCAGATCTCGGTGACCGGCCGGTCGGTGTTGCGCAACAGGGCCGCGGCTCGTTCCAGCCGCCGGGTCAGCAGGTACTGGTGGGGCGCCTCGCCGAAGGCCCGCCGGAACTCCCGGCTGAAGTGGGCGGGCGAGAGGCCGGCGGCCCGGGCCAGGTCGGACACGGTCAGCGGCTCGAAGTAGTAGCCGTCGGCGAGGTCCTTGGCCCGGAGCAGGTGGCGGACGGGGGGCACCATCGCCCCCAGCCTGCCACCGCCGCCGCCCTGTTCGGCCCCCGAGGATCGGCCCTACCGCCGGACGAGGTCCTCGAGCTGGTTGTAAGCGATCTGGAGGCCGCCCTCCATGCCCGACTCGATGATGGCGTCGCGCTGCTCGAGGTTGATGCACTGGATCAACAGCGTCAGCGTGGTGACGCCGTCGACCTCGTCGAGGGTGACCACGTTCACCGTGGGGACCGCGTCGGGGTCGGGGACCGGCGCGCCCTCGAACACCTCGGTGGAGACCAGCCGGTGCGGCGGGTCGATCTCGCGGTACTCGCCGTGGAAGCCGACCTCCATGCCCTCGTCCCGGGTGACGAAGCGCCAGCGGCCGCCGACCTTGAGGTCGATCTCGCAGGCGAGCCATTCGGCGGGGCCGAAGCTCCACCATTGCTTGACCAGGTCGGGGGTGGTGTACGCCTTGAACACGAGCTCGGCGGGGGCGTCGAAGACCCGGGTGATGACGATCTCGGTGTCGGACGGCGTGGTGATGACGGCCGAGCCGTGGCGGTTGCGGGTAGTGCTGCTCATGGTTCGCTCTCCTGGG
>DASRJN010000030.1:0-4738 GCA_035649455.1 Acidimicrobiales bacterium | reverse complement strand
CGTGACCCGCGAGGTCAGCATCCCGGTCGAGTTCAACGGCGCCGAGGTCCACCCGGCCGACGGCAAGCTCCACGCCGGCTTCACCGGCGAGACCCAGGTCTCCCGGTCCGACTACGACGTCGACTTCAACGTCCCGCTCGGTGTCGACAAGCTGGCCCTGGGCGACAAGGTCAAGGTCGAGCTCGACCTGCAGTTCACCCCCGCCGGCTGACGGCGGACAGCGGTAGCGAGCGGATGCCGCGTTGGTGCCGGCGCACCAGCGCGGCGATCGCTTCGCCCGCGAGATGGGCCCGTTGCTTCGCCAGCTCGGCCGCTCGCCGGTGAACAGCTCGTGCAGGTGGGTCATGGTCCCAGCGTCATGGTGCACCGAGGGGTGCGCCAGGGACCAAAGTCCCTAGCGGGCCCGGGTGCACGGGTGGGCCGCGAAGAACTCCTCGATGGCCGCCTCGAAGGCGGCGGGCTGGTCCAGGTTGCACACGTGGCCGGCGTCGGGCAGAACCACCAATGGCGCGCCCCCCAGCGCATCCGCCAGGGGCTGGGCGCGGGCGACCGGGACGGCGGGATCCTCCTCGCCCCAGACGAGCAGGCAGGGCGCGGTGATGCGACCGACGTCGTCCCGGGTGTCGTGGTCGGCGACGGCCTCGGCGGCCCGCGCCCAGGCGTCGGGGTCGGCGGACTCGGCCTCCCGCATGTTGTTGCGGGCGACATGGGGCTGGTGCTCGACCGTCCAGCGGCTGAACCCGGTGGCCTCGGGGTTCACAACACCGCGCGAGTCCACCATCCCGGTAGCCCGCACCCGGGCCGCCCAGTCGCGCAGGAACTGGGCTGCCCGCGTCCCCATGTGCGTGCCGGTGTCGCACAACACCAGGGCCTCGACCAGGTCGGGCTCGGCCAGCGCCAGCTTCTGGGCGATCATGCCGCCCATGGACAGCCCGACGACGTAGGCGTGGCCCACGCCCAGGAGGCGGCACACGGCGGCGGCGTCGGCCGCGAACAGCTCGGTGCTGTAGGCGCCCCGGGTCGCCTCCGAGCGGCCGTGGCCCCGGTGCTCGATCACGATGCAGCGGAAGCGGTCCCGCAGGTGGTCGAGCTGGGGCTCCCAGTCACGCCAGCATCCGCCCATGCCGTGCAGGAACACCAGTGGATGGCCGTCTCCCTCGTCCAGCACGTTGAGCCGGACGCCGTTGACCTCTCGCAGCATCCCCGTTTTCTAGGCGGCTACGGCCCTCGAAGCGACCAGGGTGTCGACCTTGACGGCAGACCCAGGCCGCCCGGCGTTCAAGTGCTGGTCACATCACCGGCAGTCAGGGCAGCGGCCCACCAGGTCGAGCCGGTGGTGCTCGGCCGCGAAGCCGTGCTCGGCGGCCACCCGGGCCAGCGCTCGTACCAGCGCCGACTCCAGCGAGGCCGGCATGGTGAAGTCGCGGACGTCGCCGCACTCGGAGCAGATCAGGTGGTGGTGATGGCCGGTCAGGTCCTCGGCCAGCTCGTAGCGGGCGAACTCGTCGGCGGTGACGATGCGATGGACCACGCCCGCCCGCTCCAGCACGACCAGGTTGCGGTAGGCGGACGACTGGGCCAGGGACCGGTCGCGCTCCAGCAGTTGGGGCAGCGCCAGGGGCGCGTCGGCGCCGGCCAGCACGTCGACCAGTGCCCGGCGGGACCGGGTGTAGCGCTGGCCGGCCCCGGTCAGCCGCAGGGCCGCCACCTCGTGCAGGTCGCCCGACGCCATCAGCCCACGACCGGGGTGTGGCGGTGGCTGACGTGGTGGGGGTCGTCCACCACCACGAGGCCCGACGGCAGCCGCAGCACTCGGCCGCCGTAGGCCGCACCGAGCAGGTCCTCGACCAGCACGGCGCCGGGCGGGCCGCAGGCCACCACCCGGTTGGCCAGCAGCATGACCCGGTCGGCGCGGCGGGCGTCGTCCAGGTCGTGGGTCGAGACCACCACGGTGCGGCCCGCCGCGGTCTCGGTCGCCACCGCGTCCAGGATCAGCTCGCGGGACACTACGTCCAGCCCGGTCACCGGCTCGTCCAGCAGCAGCAGCTCGGCCTCCTGGGCCAGGCCCTGGGCCACCAGCACTCGCTGGCGCTGCCCGCCGGACAGCTCGTGCAGCTGGCGGCTCGCCAGGTCTGCCACCTGCAGGCGGTCCAGCGCGTCCCGCACCGCGGCGTGGTCGGCCGCCCGCAGCCGCCCGAAGGCCCCGCGGCTGGCGTAGCGGGCCATGGTCACCGTCTCCCGCACGGTGATGGGCAGCGTGCGGTCGACGTCGGTGGTCTGGAGGACCAGAGCCACCGCGCCCCGCCGGGCCCGGGCGGGCACGTCGAGCGTCCCGGCCCGGGGCGGGACCAGGCCGGCGAGCGCCCGCAGCAGCGTGGACTTGCCCGAGCCGTTGGGCCCGATCAGCGCCACCGACGTTCCCGCGGGCAAGGCGAACGTGGCACCCACCAGCGCGGCCCGGGTGCCGTAGGCCAGCGTCAGGCCCTCCGCCCTCGCCGCCTCCCGCATGGTTGCGGACTGAGAATGAGTCTCGCTATTGTGCATGCCCGTTCCAAGAGTGATTCTCGCTCCCATGTTACGAGGTCCCCGATGCCCCGCCACCCCCTGATCCCCGCGCTGGCCGCGGTGGCCGCCATCACGCTGGTGGCCGCGGGCTGCAGCGGCGAGGGCTCGTCGGCCTCGGGGGACGGGCCCTCGATCGTGGTGACCACCACCATCCTCGGCGACGTGGTGAGCAACCTGGTGGGCGACGAGGCCGACGTCGAGGTGCTGATGCCTCCCAACGCCGACCCGCACGAGTTCTCCGCCTCGGCCCGCCAGGCCACGGCCCTGCGCGAGGCCGACGTGATCGTCACCAACGGCGGCGGCTTCGAGGCGGGGCTGGACGACACGGTCGCCGCCGCCGAGGACGACGGTGCGACGGTGTTCTCCGCGCTCGACGCGGTGGACCGGCTGGACGACGATCCCCACTTCTTCACCGACCCGGCCCGCATGGCCGAGGCCGCCCGGGCCCTGGCCGACTTCCTGCCCGACCACGTGCCGGCGCTCGACACCGCGGCGTTCCGCCGCCAGGCCGACGGGTACGTAGCCGAGCTGCGGGCCCTCGACGCCGACGTCGAGGCCACCCTGGCCCCGGTGCCGCCCGAGCGCCGCAAGCTGGTGACCAACCACGATGTTTTCGGCTACTTCGCCGACCGCTACGGCTTCAGCGTGATCGGCGCGGTGATCCCGTCGATCACCACCCAGGCCGAGCCCTCGGCCGGCGACCTGGACGACCTGGCGGCGGCGGTGGCCGCCGCCGGGGTCCCCGCCGTGTTCGCCGACACCTCCTCGCCCCAGAACCTGGCCGACGCGCTGGCCGGCGAAGTGGGCGACGTCGAGGTGGTCGAGCTGTACAGCGAGTCGCTGGGCGAGCCCGGCTCCGACGGCGGGACCTACGCGGGGATGATGCGCACCAACGCCGAACGGATCGCGGAGGCCCTCACATGATCGGCTGGTTCAGCGAGGCCTTCAGCCCCGAGTTCATGCAGCGCGCCCTGCTGGCCGGGCTGCTGGCCAGCGCCGCCTGCGCGGTGGTGGGCACCTGGGTGGTGCTGCGCGGCCTGACGTTCCTGGGCGACGCCCTCGCCCACGGGGTGGTGCCGGGGCTGGCGCTGGCCCTGCTGTGGGGGTTCAGCCCCATCCTGGGCGCCTTCGTCGCCGCCCTCGCCATGAGCGGCGCGGTCACGCTGGTGACGCGCCGCACCCGCGTCCGGGAGGACACCGGGATCGGCCTGCTGTTCGTGGGGATGCTGGCGCTCGGGGTGGTGATCATCTCCCGCTCGGCCAGCTTCGCCACCGACGTGACGTCGCTGCTGTTCGGCGACGTGCTGGGCGTGACGGCGGCCGACCTGCGCGGCCAGGCCCTGGGCGTGGCCGTGGTGGTCGTCACCTCGACCATCCTCTACCGGCCGTTCCTGGCCCTGACGTTCAACGAGGAGAAGGCAGCCACGCTGGGCCTGCGCCCCGGACTCGCCCACTTCGCGCTGCTGGCGCTCTTGGCCACCGCCATCGTGGCCTCGTTCCAGGCCATCGGCACCCTGCTGGTGTTCGGCCTGCTCATCGGCCCCCCGGCCACCGCCGGACTGCTGGTGCGCCGGGTGCCCCTGGTCATGCTCACGGCGGTGGCCCTGGGCGCCCTGGCCGTCGTGCTGGGGCTGACCCTCAGCTACCACCAGGGCACCGCGGGCGGCGCCACCATCGCGGGCCTGGCGGTGGCCGAGTTCTTCGTCGTCCTCGCTGCCCAGGAGGTCACGGGAGCGCTCCGGCGCACCCGTCACCACGCGGTCTGAGAGTGGGAGGCCGCGTAGGGGTCGTCGACGTCGACGCCCAACACGGCCTCACGACGACCGGCAGGGTGCTGCAGCTCGACCTCGTGGCAGCCGTCGTCGTGGAGCGTGAGGGCGACCACGCCGATGACCTTGGCGCCGACCGGGGGCTGGATACGGTCGGGCGGCGGACCACGCGCAGCTCGGCGGGATCGTCCCCGGCCTCGAGAGCGGCATCGCCGGCGTGGACCACCAGATCGGGAGGGTCGGCCGCGAGGTGCTCGACCACCGAGTCCCAATGCCTCGAAGCGTCGGGGTTGCGGTCGGAGAGATGGCTGTCTGACACGACGGTGACCCGGATCGCCATCTGTCTCAGGCTCTCACAAGCCGCCCGCCTCTTCCGAGTCCTCGACCGGAGACTGTCCGATGAT
>DASRJN010000029.1:0-4727 GCA_035649455.1 Acidimicrobiales bacterium | reverse complement strand
GGGCGCCGGGTCCGACGCGGTGGCGGTCGCCTACGTCGAGACGCAGCGTCCCGACGGTGGGGTGCGCTGGGGCGTGGGCCGCCACGAGAGCATCACCACCGCCTCGTTCCGGGCCGTGATCTCGGCGGTGAACCGCCAGCGCGCCGACAGCCACGTGATCGAGCGCCACGAGCCGTAGCGGCCCACACGCTCACTGAACTTTTTTCTCCCCTTGGGTATGTAACGCATGTCACACTTGCGCTACGATCCTCACTCCCAACGGCCGATTGAACGCCGAGCGAGCGCCCCGGGCCTGGGCCGGGCGCGCGTGACGGGTTCCTCCCGTCGGGGTCGGGTGCGCCCGGCTCCCGACGGGAGGGCGGCCGGTCCTCTGCCTGCCTGAGACCTGCCAGGGGCGCGCCGGACGGGTTGTGCCATCCTGCGTCGCAGATGGAACGTCGCCGCCGTGTCGTCGCTGCCCTGCTGGCGGCCGTCCTGGTGATGGCGGCCTGCTCGGGCGCGGAGGGTGCCAAGGCCGCCGAGCGGTCCGAGCGCGAGCCCACCCCCGGCGAGACGGCAGCCGGCTCCGCTCCGCCCGCCGCGGGAGCGCCAGGCGTGGGCGACCCCTACTACCCGGGGGCGGGCAACGGCGGCTACGACGTCGGCCACTACGCCCTCGACCTCACCTGGGACCCGGACGCCGAGCGCCTCCAGGCCACGGCCACGCTGACCGCCACCGCCACCCAGGCCCTGTCGAGCTTCTCGCTCGACCTGGCCGACGTCGACGTGTCGACCGTGACGGTGGACGGCGTCGACGCGCCATGGGACGGCCCGGCCGGCGGCGAGATGACCGTGACCCCGGTCGAGCCGCTGGCCGGAGGGGCCGAGTTCACCATCGCCGTCGGCTACGCCGCCACGCCGCTCACCGCCGAGGGCTCGGACGCCTTCGCCCCGGGATGGTTCGGCGACGGCGGGGAGATGTTCGTGCTGTTCGAGCCGAACGGGGCGCCCACGCTGTTCCCCGTCAACGACCACCCCACCGACAAGGCCACCTACAGCTTCCGGATCACCGCCCCCGAGTCCCTGGAGGTGGCGGCCAACGGGCTGCTCACCGGGACCGAGCCCGGCGACGGCGTCAAGACCTGGGTCTACGAGTCGACTGACCCCATGGCCAGCTACCTGGTCCAGGTGGTGATCGGCGACCTGGAGTTCGAGGAGAGCGCCGGGCCCGGAGGCCTGCCCATCCGCCACGCGTTCGACACCGGCATCCTGGGCGACGTCGACCCGGCAGTGGACCGGGTCGGAGACATGATCGCCTTCTACGAGAGCCGGTTCGGGCCCTACCCGTTCGAGGCCTACGGCATGGTGGTGGTGGACGTGCCGTTGGGGCTGGCACTGGAGACACAGACGCTCTCGACGTTCGGCACCCTCCTGGCCGAGGACGAGGATGTCGTCGCCCACGAGCTGGCGCACCAGTGGTTCGGCGACGACGTGAGCGTGGCCACCTGGCAGGACATCTGGCTCAACGAGGGCTTCGCCACCTACTCCCAGTGGATGTGGTCGGAGCACGACGGCGGCCCGACCACCGACGAGCGGGCGGCGGACGAGAGCGCCAACCCGGAGTCCTACCCGTTGCCGCCGGCCGACCCGGGCGCCGGCCAGATGTTCGACGGCTCGGTCTACGTCCGCGGGGCGCTCACGCTGCACGTCCTGCGGCACACCATCGGCGACGACGGCTTCTTCGAGCTGTTGCAGACGTGGGTCGACCGCTACGGCGGCGACTCCGCGAGCACGGCCGACTTCGAGGCGCTGGCCGAGGACGTGTCGGGGCAGGAGCTGACGCCGCTGTTCGACGCGTGGCTGCGGGCACCGGCCATGCCGGACCTGGACGACTGGCTGGCTTGATCGCGGGCGGTGGGCGGCTCGGGCTAGCTTGTCCGGGTGACGAGCGAGCACGCCAACCTCGAGATCGTCGACCGTTCGGGGGGACGGGCGACCGCCCGGCTATCGGGAGACCTCGACATCGTCACCTCGGACGAGGTCAAGCGCGACCTGGCCCAGCTCATCGACGACGGCCACTCGGTCCTGGCGCTCGACCTCTCGGGCGTCGGGTTCGTCGATTCGAGCGGCCTCGGCGTGCTGGTGGCAGTGCACCGTCACGCCGAGTCGCACGGCGCGAGCTTCGTGGTGCGCGCCGTGCCGCCGCAGGTGCAGCGGCTGTTCGAGATCACCCGCCTGGGTGACCTCCTCACCGTCGACGGCGACTCTTAGCCCACCGGTGGCGGCTAACGGTCCAGCGTGGCGCGCAGGTCGCTGAGGCAGCGGCGCATCAGCCGGGACACGTGCATCTGGCTGATCCCGAGGCGCTCGGCGATCTCGCTCTGGGTCAGCTCGTCGTAGAACCGCAGCCGCATGATCTCCGCCTCGCGGGGCGGCAGGGTGTCGAGCAGCTGGTCGACCAGCAGGCGCATCTCCACCCGACCGCTGGGCGCCTCCCCGCCCACCAGGCGGTCGCTCAGGGGACCGTTGTCGTCGTCGCCCGGCCGGCGGGCGTCGAGGCTGGTGGCCCGGTAGGCGGCACCGGCCTCCACCGCGTCGAGCACCTCGTCCTCGGACACGTCCAGCTCGGCCGCCAGCTCGCCCACCGTGGGCGGCCGGCCGAGCCGCAGTGACAGGCCGGCGCGGGCCCGGCGCAGGTCCAGGTGGCGTTCCTGGGCGCTGCGAGGCGGGCGGACGGCCCACGTCCGGTCGCGGAAGTAGCGCTTGATCTCGCCGTTGACGGTGCGGCTGGCGAAGGAGGAGAAGGGGATGCCGCGGTCGACGTCGTAGCGCTCGACCGCCTTGATCATCCCCAGCATGGCGATCTGGACCAGGTCGTCGAGCTCGACACCGCGGCCCCGGTAGTCGTTGGCGATCGATGCGGCCAGCCCGCGGTGGGCCTCCACCAACTGATTCCGCACCGACCGCTCACCGCTGTCGCGGTAGCGGAAGAACAGGGTGTCCCAGTCGGTCATGGCCCCGGGCGGGACCGCTTCACCAGATGGAAGCGGCGCCCGGCCTTGTCGGCGAGGAAGCTGTGGTCGTCCACCACCACGCGCAGGATCTCGAGCGCTAGGTCGTCGACCTCGGTGGTGTCGAGATGCCCGGGCACCGGCGGGCGCTCGCCGTCCACCGTGACCTCACCGGGGCGGGCGCGGTAGCGCACCATGATCGACTCCCGGGCGTCACCGATGCCGTCGACCAGGAGGGCGACCAGCTCGCTCACGGCGATGCGGAGGTCTTCGGTGTCATCGATGCTCAGGCCGGCGTCGGAGGCGACACCGGCGGCCAGGATGCGGGCCAGGCGGGCGGAGCCCGGCGCCGCGGGCGCGGTCAACTGGACGGCAGGACGAGGGTCCTCGGACATCTGCGGCTCGTCGGGACGGCGGTATGTGCACTGCAGACACTACGGCCGGAGGCAATCAGGTCGCCATCGGGCGTTTGTGGAATGCCTCGGGAGGGTACGGCGCACCCGATGGATGTGCGAATGAGCACGCGGTTTCGGCGCGAGCGTGCCGCCGTTCCATCAGCCCGCGCGTTCGTACGAACTGCGCTGCGCGGGAATGGCGTACCGTCCGGCGTGGTAGATCCCCTGGTGCTCGCGGTGGCCGAGGCGTGCAACAACGCCATCCTCCATGCCGGTGGCGAGGCCTTCGGCATCAGTGTCGAGGTTCACGGGACGAACTGCACCATCGTCGTGACCGACTCCGGCGAGGGGTTCCAGCCGCCGGCGCGGCCGGAGATGCCGGCGCCCGACGCCACCGGCCGCCGGGGCCTGGCCCTGATGCAGGCACTGGTCGACCGGGTCGAGGTGTCCAGCAGCGAGAGGGGCACCACCGTGGTGCTGGCCCACTCGCTCGCCGCGGCGCGGACCGCCGGCAGCAACGTCCTTCACGCGGCTCGCTGAGGCTGGCATCCAGGCGGCGTCAGCCGGTGGGCACTGCCGGCATCCAGGCAGCCCGCCGCGCCTCATAGGCGTCGATGGCATCGGCAACACGCAGCGTGATGCCGACGTCGTCGAGCCCCTCGAGGAAGCGCTCGCGGGTGGCGTCGTCGAGCGGGAAGGCGCACTCGATGCCGGCGGCCGGGGCGGACAGTGTGCGCCGCTCGACGTCGATGGTGACCTCGAGGGCGGGGTCGGCCTCGATGGCCCGTAGCAGTGCCTCGCCCACCTCGGCGGGGACCAGCACCGGCACCAAGCCGTTCTTGGTGGCGTTGTTGCGGAAGATGTCGCCGAAGCGGGGGCTGACCACGGCGGCGAAGCCGTAGTCCATGATCGCCCACACCGCGTGCTCGCGCGACGAGCCGGTGCCGAAGTTGGGCCCGGCCACCAGGATGCTGGCGCCGGCGTAGGCCTCGTCGTTGAGCACGAAGTCGCGGTCGTCGCGCCAGGTGGCGAACAGGCCGCGCCCGAAGCCGGTGCGCTCGACCCGCTTGAGCCACTCGGCGGGGATGATCTGGTCGGTGTCGACGTCGGAGCGGTCGAGGGGCACCGCAGTGCCCTGGACGATGCGGACGGGGTTCATCTCGGCTCCTGACTACGACAGGTCGGGTTCATCTCGGCCCCCGACTACGACAGGTCGGCCGGCGTGGCGAAGGTGCCGGCGATGGCGGTGGCCGCGGCGACGGCGGGGGACACGAGGTGGGTGCGACCGCCCCGGCCCTGGCGGCCCTCGAAGTTGCGGTTGGAGGTGGAGGCGGAGCGCTCG
>DASRJN010000028.1:0-3575 GCA_035649455.1 Acidimicrobiales bacterium | reverse complement strand
TCCGTTACCTCCTCGACGGCGCGTCGGGTGAGGTGGCGACCGACCGGCTGTGTGTGACCTGCGCGGTGCTCACGGGTGTGAGTGGGGCGGGGATCATGCTGATGCCCGATGATGTGGCCCACGGGTCGTTGTGCACGAGCGACCCGACCAGCGCGCTCATCGAGGACGCCCAGTACACGCTGGGCGAGGGCCCGTGCGTGGACGCGCACCGGCAGGGTCGGCCGGTGCTGGAGCCCGACCTCGCCGGGGTCGGGACTTCCCGGTGGGCAGCGTTCACCGAAGCGGTCGTTGCTGCCGGGGTAGGGGCGGTCTTCGGCTTCCCGCTGCGGGTCGGGGCGGTGCGGTTGGGCGCCCTCAACCTCTATCGGGACCGGCCCGGCGATCTGACCGACGACCAGCACGCCGAAGCGCTCGCGCTGGCGGACGTGGCGGCGGAGGTGATCCTGCTCATCCAGGCACGGGCGCCGGCCGGGATGTTGGCGGACGAGCTCGCCCGCTCCGCCGAGCTCCACGTCATCGTCCACCAGGCTGCGGGCATGGTGGCCGTCCAGCTCGGGATCGGCGTGGCCGACGCGCTCGTCCGCCTGCGAGCGCACGCCTTCGCCACCGGTACACCGCTGCACAAGCTCGCCGAGGAGGTGGTGGACCGGCGGTTGCGGTTCGACACCCCCGACGGTCTGGGAGAAGAGCGGTGACCCCCGGACTGGGCGCGGCAATACTGGCCATCTAGATCGGAGGGAGGCTGCTTATGGCACGAGAGACGATGCTCGCCAGGGCGCTCGTGGAATTGGCCGACTCGCTGGTATCCGACTTCGACGTGACCGAGTTGCTCACCGTGCTCACCGACCACTGCATCGACGTACTCGATGTCGCGGCCGCCGGCATCATGCTGGCCTCGCCAGCCGGCGACCTGCGGGTCATGGCCTCCTCCAGCGAGGAGATGCGGCTGCTGGAGCTGTTCGAGCTCCAGTCCCAGGAGGGACCCTGCCTGGACTGCTACAACACCGGCCAGCCCGTCGTGAACATCGACCTCGCCGGCGACGACCCGCGCTGGCCCCAGTTCGCCCAGCGGGCCACGGCCGGCGGCTTCCGTGCCGTGCACGCGCTGCCCATGCGCCTGCGAGGCTCGGTCCTGGGCGCCCTCAACATGTTCCACGTCGACACCGGGCGGATGCGCCCAGCCGACGTCGCGGCGGCTCAAGCACTGGCCGACGTCGCCACCATCGCCATCCTCCAGCACCGGGCCGCGGCCGAGGCCAAGCTCCTCAACGAGCAGCTCAGCGAGGCGCTCAACACCCGCATCGTGATCGAGCAGGCCAAGGGCATGATCGCCCAACAGCGGGGCGTCGGCATGGAGGCCGCGTTCACCGGACTCCGCGACCACGCCCGCACCCACAACCTCCGCCTCACCGATGTCGCCCGCGACGTGATCGACGGACATCAAGACCTGGCCACTCCTGATCACCCCTGAACCGGAACGGTCCACCGGCCCGATCCGACAAGCTAGGAGTCCTGATCGCACGCTGTTGGGGTCGCGGCGTTTCGTTTGTTGACCACGAACTCCGACAGCTCATGGGTCGGCCCTGCCGCGGCCCGCGATGGTTTCGCCGGCCGCGGCGAGGGTGAGCTACACGCGACGTCCGCGCAGCAGCATGAACAGAATGATGACGGCCAGTATTAGGACGACTGTTCCGATTCCGATGTACATCGTTCGCTCCTTCTCGTCATGGTGGGTGCCGGGGATCGTGCCGGCAGGTGATCGTTACTTTCAGTCGGACGTGAAGCGCACATAGCGGGCGTAGAGGGCCCGGTAGTCCTGCATTGCCAATCTGAGGTCGTCGGTCGAGCTCTCGGTGCTCTGCCACCGGGCCTCGACGCCCTCACGCTCAGTCGTGATCGCGCGCACGGTCTCGTCCCAGACCTCGGTCAGGAGGGCGCCGGCACTCTCGACCGTACGGCGGGGATCATCGATGAACCCGGCCTCGATGGCACCCCAGCGGTCCTCGTAGCTGCCGGCGCCAGGGTCCAGCGCAGTGTCGGGGCCAACCGGCGCGAGCCTCTTTAGGGGGTCTGACTCCGGCGTGGGGTCGACCGCTACGTCGTCGACGCGGTCGGACTCGTCCGCCGGCTCCGGCGTAGCGAGCTCGTCTGCTTCGTCGGTGTCGACGACCGGCTCGGCGCCTTCGTCGCGGTCAGTGCCCTCGTCAGCGGCGTCATGCTCCCGGGACCAAGCGGTCTCCTGCTCGTCCTCGACAGGCTCCCGCGTGACCGGCTCGGCGGCGTGGGCATCGGTGTCCGGCCCCCGGTCGTACTGCTCATCCGTTGGGTCGCCGCGCCCGCCCATCTCCTCGTTCTCGGCCACCGTGTCGATGTCGGCCCGGCGGTCGGTTTCGTGCGTGGTCATAGGGCACCTCTTTCAGGAACGTCGTGAACGTCGCTGTCCTCGGCCTCGGAGACGCCGTCGGTCAGCAGTTCGGAGAAGAGTGCGCGGTAACGCTGGAACGCCTCGCGCAGGTCGTCGGTCGACGCCTCCTGCTGCTCGCTCCGCAGCTGGATGGCATGCGCCGTCCGGTAGTTGTCGACCAGCTCGGGGTGGTCCACGGACATCATCTCGACGCGCTCGTCGAACTCGTCGACGGGATAGCCCCGCTCACGCATGACCGTCTGCACGAGGCCATCGGCGTCCGCCACCGTCCGCCCAGGCTCATCGATGAAGCCCTGTTGCACCTTGAGCCATTGCTCTGCGTACGCCTCGCGCGCCGCCGGTTCGAGGTCCCTGATCTGCAGGGTGTCGCGTCGCTTGACGCGTCCGCGCAGCTCGGCCTCGGCGCGGCGGCGGTCACCCTCCTCGTCCACGAGGTGCTCATACTCCGGTCCGAACCGTTGCTTCAACGACCTCGACCGAAGCTGTGGGATCGCCACCAGACCGATGACGAGCACCACGACAATGGCCAATGCCACTAGTAACCAGGTCATGAGTGACCTCCCTATCGATGGCTCGTCCTTACCCACGCCTTCGGGGACTCAGTCCGCCACGATGGATCGGGTCCCTATCATGAGCGCCGGTGGCGTGGTGGGGAACGGCCACCACGCCACGAAGGGCTGAGACGCTCGCCGACCGTTATGGCGTCAGCGGGGGGCTCACCGTGGCGGCCAGCTCGTCGTGGTCCATCGACGATCGGCCGGGGATCTTCTGCTCGCTCGCGATGTCGTGGAGCTGCGCGGTCGTGAGGTCCTCCTTGTCGGCGAGCACAGGGGCTCCCAAGGTGGCCTTGCGGGCTTCGAGGTCGCGGCCGAGCTGCTCGCGGGCGTCGGCATCGGTCGCCCCCCGGACCTGCGGGAACAGCTCGGTCTCCTCCTCTCCGGCGTGGTGCTCGACGTTCTCGATCACCACCGTGACCTTGGCTACCCACCGGGAATCATCCGGCTCGAGTTCCCGGATCTCGTCGAGAAGCGTCTTGACGACGTGGTGCTCCTCGATGCCCTCGTCGACCACCTCGGCGATGTCGCGGGACAGCCGGTGCGCCCAGGGGTAGAACACCTTCTCCTCGATGTCGGTGTGGACCGTGAGCTCC
>DASRJN010000027.1:0-6829 GCA_035649455.1 Acidimicrobiales bacterium | reverse complement strand
CATCGACGAGCTGGACGCGATCGGCCGCTCCCGGTCGGGCAACGTGGGCGGGCTCAGCGGCGGCAACGACGAGCGCGAGCAGACGCTGAACCAGATCCTGACCGAGATGGACGGCTTCGAGCCCGGCACGAACGTGATCGTCCTCGGCGCGACCAACCGCCCCGAGGTCCTCGATCCGGCGCTCCTCCGCCCGGGGCGGTTCGATCGCCGCATCGCGGTCCAGCCCCCGGACCGCAACGGCCGCGTGCAGATCCTGCAGATCCACACCCGCTCGGTGCCCCTCGCACCGGACGTCGACCTCCACCGCATCGCGGCGGCCACACCGGGCGCGACGGGCGCCGACCTGGCGCTGATCGTCAACGAGGCGGCGCTGTTCGCGGCCCGCCGTGAGCATGCCGCGGTCGAGCAGCACGACCTCACCGACGCGATCGAGAAGATCATCCTCGGAGCCGAGCGCCAGGTGGTGATGACCGACGCCGATCGCCGGCGCACCGCCTACCACGAGTCCGGCCACGCCCTCGTGGGCATGCTCACCCCCGGCGCGGACCCGGTGCGCAAGGTGTCGATCATCCCGCGTGGCCAGGCGCTGGGCGTGACGCTCTCCACCCCGGAAAGCGACCGCTACAGCTACAGCCAGGACGAGCTGGTGGCCAAGATCAAGGTGGCGCTCGGCGGGCGCTCCGCCGAGAAGGTCGTGTTCGGCGACCTCACCACCGGCGCCGAGTCGGACATCCAGAACCTGACGCAGATCGCCCGCAGCATGGTCGGCCGCTGGGGCATGAGCGACGCGATCGGCGCGATCGCGGTGACCGACGGCCGCGACGACCGCCTGCTGCTGCCGGGCGCACCCGCGGCCTCGGGCCCGACCCAGCAGCTGGTCGACGAGGAGGTCCGCCGGATCGTCGACGGCGCCGAGGCGGAGGTGATCGAGCTGCTCGGGCGCGAGCGCGGCCGGCTCGAGGCGCTGGCCCAGGCACTGCTCGAACGTGAGACGCTCGACCAACCGGAGGCCTATGCCCAGGCGGGGGTCGAGCTCCCCGCGTCCGACGCCGACCCCGGACGGACCGAGGCCCCGGCGCCGGTTGACGGGGCTCCGACGGCGTCCCACGCGTTCGTTCGGCCGGCCGACGGCCGCTAGCTCTCAGCGGAAGACCGTGACGACGAATCCGGCGTAGACCGCCAGCAGCACGACACCGCCGGCCCGACCGACGTGTCCGTGGCGGCCCCCGAGCGCCAGCGTGACGAACGGCAGAACGGCGGCGGCGACTGCGGCCAGTCGTAGGTTGATGTCGTCGGCCGGGTGGACGAGGGCTGCGGCGCCGAGGGTGGCGGTGGCGTTGTAGGCGGCCGAGCCGACGATCGCGGCCACCGCGAGCTCGCTTATGTCGCGGCGGGCGGCCGCCCAGGCCAGGGCCAGCAGTTCGGCGGTGGTGGCCAGGGCGACCAGGGTGAGCCCCACCGCGGTGTCGGTCACATCCAGGGCGTCGACAATCCGTACCGCGCCTTGCACCGCGAAGACACCACCGACCGCCATGACGGCGATGCCCGCCAGGACCAGGGCGAGGCCCAAGGCGGTCGGCTCGGTGTCGGCATCCGGCTCGTCGTCCTCCTCGAGGGTTTCGGCGAGCTCACCGATGACCGGTGGCTGCTTCTCGTGGCGCCACACGGCGGCGACCAGGGCAACGTAGACGGTGATGAGCCCGAGGCCCTCGGGACGGCTCAGACGGCCATTGGCCAGGGCGAGTGCCGCGAGGCCACCGGTGGCCGCCGCCGCGAAGGCGTAGGTGCGGACGCGGCCGCCGACCGGCACCGGTCGGATGAGGGCCGCCAGTCCCAGCGCGAGGGTCAGCATGGTGATGTTGGCGCCGATGGCGTCGCCAACCGCGATCCCCGGGTGTCCTCGGGCGGCAGCCGTGATCGCGGTCAGCATCTCCTCGGGCTCGGCCCCGGCCAGCAGCACTCCGACGGCCAGGCCGGTCACCCCGAGGGCCCGGCCGGCGGACGCGGCGTGCTCGGCGAACAGCTCTGCCCCGGCGAGCAGCAGTCCCGCCGCGACCGCCAGCAACAGCAATCCGATCGTCACGCCGAATACCTAACACACGCCCAGCCGACGCCTCGGGCGGCCTGGTCGCCCGGGTGCCGGAGAGCGCGGATCAGCCGCCGAGATTGGTGCCCCGGTCCTCCTCGGCCCGGACGCCGTCACCGGGTAGTGACCGCTCGATGAAGTCGAGCGCGGCTTGGGCGACCTCGCGCCAACCGTGGTCGATGGTCAGGGCGTGGCCCCGGTTCGGGATCTTCACGATCTCGGTGACGCCGGGGTTGCGCCTCTGCCGTTTGTACGCGGCGTGCGCGATCGCCCACGGCACCGTGTGGTCCTTCTCCCCGTCGATGATCAGCAGCGGACCGCGGGCGGGGTTCTTGGTGTCCACCTTCGCCTCCGTCCACGGGTTGAGGTTCGCGTTGCCCATCTGCGCCAGAGCGATCCCGGGAGCGGCGACGTGGAAGGTGTCGTAGAGCTCCTTCGCCTCGTCCTCGTCCAACGCGTTCGCCCAGCTGTACTTGAACTGGTCGAACGTGAGGGTGATGGCGCGCCCGCGGTTGAGCGGGTTGATCAGGAACGGGCCCACCCCCTTCAGCACCGAGAACGGCAGGGGCAGGACGCCGCGAAAGACCCCGGGGTCGATCGCGACCGTGGCCGCCGCCAGGCCCTGGCCGGCAACCATCTGCGCGACCAGGCCCCCGGTCGAGTGCCCCATCACCACGGGCTTGTCGTCGAGCTCGTTGATGACCTCGACGGTGTGGTCCGCGACCTGCTTCAAGGTCTTCCCGGCCAGAACGTCCGGGTTCGCGCGAGCCTCGGCGACCGTGGCGGGATCGTCCGGCCAGTCCGGCGTCAGCGGCGCGTAGCCGGCCTGCTTGAAGAACTCGACCCAATTGGCCCAGCTGCTCGGCAGCACCCACAGGCCATGGATGAGCACAACCGGCGTGTCGCCCGACGCGTTCGCCGCCGCGATCTCCTGCCTCTCCCGATCGGATATCGACGTCATGCGCAACTCCCCGGGGTCGGGTGACAGACCACCGTCGTGTCACCGCTCCACATCGTGGCGCCAGTGTCACACGGGTCGCCCCGAATCGCCTCCGTGACCCTCCCTAGTCATTCCCTGGCGCCGGCGTGAGATCATCACCTCGTGCGTGGGAGACACAGACGCAGCCTCAGGCGCGCCGGGCTGGTCCTCGCCATCGCCGCGCTGGCCGTCGCGGCCGGCGGATCGCTCATCCCGATCCGAGGGACCGACATCGGTCCCTCGGCTGTCGCTCTGAGCTGCGGCCCGGCACTCGGCGCGGCGACCGGATGGACCGGGCCGCACGCCGGCGAAGCGGACGACACGATCATGACCGGTGCTGACATCGGGATGCCGAAGGCCGTGTGGTGCGCGGGCAAGGCCGGCAGATGGCTCCGGCCGTTCTACGCCGTCGCGGCTGCCCTCGGACTGCTGGCGCTGCCATGCCTCCTCGCGGTGCTCATTCCAGGTCGTCGCCTGGATCCGGGCCCTACGCCGACCCCCGCCTAGGCGTGCGGCGCAGCAGCAGCCGGCCGCCGATGCCATGGCGGCCAGGTTCGTCGATCCGACTGGGCAGCACTCGTTGTCCGTCGCTTGATCTGTCATCGTGACGCCGGTCAGCGCTTCGAGGAGATCAACACTGTGGATTCTGAACTCGCGAACGACCGCACATTCCTTGCATGGCTACGGACCGGCATCGCGTGCTTTGGTCTTGGCTTCGTCGTCGCGAAGGCGGCGTTGATCATCAACGCTGGAGGCACGTCTGTGCCGTACAGGGGCTGGTACAGCCTCACCGGTGTTCTTATCGTTCTCGCGGGCGTTGCCCTCGTTGTCGCCGGCCTTTGGCAGCATCGCCACGTGTTCCGAACACTGCGGCCGGACGTGGCCATGCCGTTGCCGCAGTGGCCGGCCACCATCACGACGGTTGCGGTGGCCGCGGGCGTCGCGCTCTCGACCCTGCTCACGATTTCAGCCTGAGGAAGGCCAGAACTGCCGGGCTGGCAATGTGTCGTCACCGAGCAGCAGCAGGCCGCCGCCGATGCCATGGCGGCCCGGTTCCTCGATCCAACCGACCCGTATGCGTTGGCGACTCTGACAGGGGGGTCAGGATTTCATGTCATGGTTGCCGCATGGACCTTGATGCCTACGCTCGCTCCTCGCCGATGACCGCGTTGACACCAGAGCAGGTGGCACTCCTCAACGACGTCGATGCGACACCCACGGAGCTCTGTCGCGCGGCACAAGGTGTCCTCGTGCTCCCGGAGATCGCGGTGTCCGCCGGCGTGCCCGACGAGCGCATCAAAGAGCGCAACGTCCGACGCGTCGCGGACATCCTGACGCTGGCCATGGCGCTCGATCAGGCGCCACTCGGAGTCGCCCGGCCGATCCCGTCGCGAGTCCTGGGTTCGTGTCGGCATTTCGCTGTGCTCTCGTGCGCGTTCCTACGCGCACGTTCGATCCCGGCCCGCGCCCGCTGCGGGTTCGAGACCTACTTCCGCCCCGGTCGGCACAACGACCACTGGATCACCGAACACTGGGACGGCACCCGCTGGGTGCGCATCGACAGCGAGATCCTCGGCTTCGGCATCGTCGACCGTCCCGAAGACCTCGCCGAAGGCCAGTTCCTGACCGGAGCCGAGGCGTGGGCCGCGTATCGCGAGGGTGCCGACCCGATGACCTTCGGCGTCCACGGCACTGACAACTGGGGACCTGCGGAGATCGTCGGTAACGCGATCCGCGACCTCGCCGCCGTCAACAAAGTCGAAACGATGCCGTGGGACGAATGGGGACCGATGAGCAGTTGCTACGAACACGGCGTCACCGCCGAGATCGAATCGCTCATGGACGAGATCACCACCGCGCTCATGGCGAGCGACGCCGAGCAGACCGCGGCGCTCTACCGCGGCCTCCAGGTCCCAAGCGAGCTCGGCGGCAGCACCTGACGTCGCCACGGTCACGCGGCGGTGATGGGCTACGACAGCTTCGCGCCAGCGCCAACGACGAGGCGGCCCGCCCGCCTGCACGGGCGTGCCCAAGCTCGGCGGTCGAGGACGGGCACCTCTGGCGCGTGGCCTGTTAGATCCGCATTCGGCAGATGGTCGAGGACAGCAAGACGGGCAAGGCGAAGTACGTCGCGTCGGGTGCCACGACCTGCGGAGGACCAAAGCGACCGGCCTCGTGGTGTCGGGTGTCGACGTAGAGACCGCGCAAGGGCGCGAGGTTCATGCGAGCCATCCGGCGCGATGAACGCGCGATGGAAGGAGTATCGGGGGGCGACGGCGTCGGGGCTGAAAACGACCGAGAGGGCCTGTGAGCAGGCCTTCGTGCCAATCGGGTGGGGGAGATTTGAACTCCCGACCTCTGCGTCCCGAACGGGAAAGCGGGGGAACACCAGGCCGAATGTGTGCCAAAGAGCACCGTCCGGTGCTTGTTGGTCCACATGTGACCGGATGGAGGCTGGCAAGAATTTGGCACCGACCATCCCGGGAGCTGCAGGGCTGACGCCATCGTTGCCGGCTCCGGCGGGAGCATCTGGCGGGCGAAGGGACCGTCGACGACGCCCAGCCACGTCAGATGCACTCGGGCGAGCGCCACGTTCGCAGCCGAGCTGGACACGTCCGGTCGTGCCATGGTCGCAGGACGGTAGGCGACATCGACCGCCCGTGGTCATCGGCCCAGCCGGGCGCACGTCGACTGGCCCGGCACGAGGCGGGGATCTGCGGTAGGCATTCACGGTGACCGGCGGCGACGAGGACGGAGATCGCCAGCACCCCGCGGACGGGGAGCAGGTACTCGGCCACGTCCTCGAGGCTGGCCTCGAGCTGCCGCCTGAGGACGTACCGCGCCTGGTGGCCACGGCCGCGGCCAGGCTCGGCGCGAGCGACGCCCAGCTCTACCTGGCCAGCGTCGCCCAACGGCTGCTCGTCCCTGTACCGCTCCTACGGGGCGAGGACGTCGAGCCGCTCGACATCGACAGCACCCTTGCCGGACGTGCCTACCAGAGCAGCGCGCCCATCGGAACCGACGGCGATGGGGACCTGTGGTTCCCGGTGCGCGACGGCGTCGACCGTCTCGGCGTGCTGAGGCTGCGATTCGCCTCGCAGGACGAGGACACCGTGAGGGCCGCTGGGCGACTGGCGTCGCTCGCCGCCGACCTGGTCGTCGCCAAGAGCAGGTACAGCGACCTGTTCGAGCAGGTACGGCGCCGCCAGCCGCTGGCGCTCGCGGCCGAGTTGCAGCGGCAGTTGCTGCCACCCTCGACCTTCCGCACCCCGAGGGTGGACGTCGCCGGCGTCCTCGAACCCGCGTACGAGGTCGCTGGGGATTCGTTTGACTATGCCCTGAACGCCGACGTCCTGTCAGCTGCTGTGTTCGACGGCGTCGGTCACGACCTCACCTCTGCGGTCATGACGACGCTGGCGGTCGGGTCGTACCGGAACGCACGGCGGAACCGGCTCGACCTCGGCGAGACCGCCACCGTGATCGATCAAGCCCTGCGCTCGCAGTTCGCGGACAAGGCGTTCGTGACCGCGGCCCTGATCCAGCTCGACGTGTCGACCGGTGCGGTGCGGTGGCTCAACGCCGGCCATCCGAGACCGCTGCTGCTACGGAGCGGGCGGGTGGTGCGCACGCTGGGGTGCCCACCCCGGGCGCCGCTCGGCGTGCCCTGCGCCCCCGCGGAGATCGCCACCGAACAGCTCGAACCCGGCGATGCTCTGTTGCTGTTCACCGATGGTGTCGTCGAAGCCCGCTCGTCGGCGGGACAG
>DASRJN010000026.1:0-10180 GCA_035649455.1 Acidimicrobiales bacterium | reverse complement strand
GTCGTGCACCACGACCTCGTCCACCTCGACCGCGGGGTTGGGACCGTCGTACACGGGCGCCCAGGCGTCATAGCCCGACGCCAGATCGTGTTCGACCACCGGGATCACGAGGTTGTTGGGGAACTCGTCGAGCCCGTTGACCACCCGGCACACATCTTCGAGCCGCTCGCGCACGCGCGAAGGGTTGGTGATGCAATGTCGCAGGGCGGCCATGCCGGCCACCGCAGTGAAGTACTGCGCGGCGACCATCTCGTCGCGTCGCTCGGCCATCGCCGCAGTCTCGCATCCAACCTCAGCGCCGCGGGAGCGGGTTGCCCGTCTCGAGCAGGCTCTTGAGGCTGGCGATCACCTCCGGCCAGCCACCGGACTCGGGCTTGCGGCCGCTCACGGCGTGCAGCATCTCGCTGTCCGGAGCCACCGCCTCATGCACGACGGTGAGCTTTACGGCCGGCCCCACGGGCTCGATGTCGAACGTCACTTTGGAGAGAGGCTCCTGCCGCAGGCGGGCCAGCTTCGCATCGTCCCATCCGAAGATCCGCGCGTGTTCGGGCTGGTAGTTGTGCCACGTGTAGGACAGCCGCCGGTGGGTGATCGCTTCCAGCACGACCGTGTCCTCCTTCGACGGCTGGTCGCCCCACTGCACCGTCGAGCCGGGCTGCCAGTCCGACCGGAGCGCCATGCCCCAGTAGCGGAGCATGACGTCGGGGTCGGTGAGTGCGGTCCAGAGCGCCTCGGGTGTGGTCCTGATGTAGGTCGAGTACACGAACGAGTCGGCCACGGATGCTGCCTCCAGGGTGGATTTGAGCGCGGCCAGCGTCTGCGCGTGCTGCCGGTGGTAGTGGTCGATCCAGCGGTCGGCGATGTCGTTGATCGGGGCTGCGTTCAGGTAGTGCAGCTTCCGCCGGCCTTGCCGGATCGTGGTGATCAGCTCGGCGCGCTCGAGGACCGCGAGGTGCTTGGTCACCGACTGCCGCACCATGTCGAGGCCGGCGCAAAGCTCGGTGAGGGTCTGGCCGTTCCGGGCGTTCAGGCGATCGAGCAGCTCACGGCGCGACGGATCGGCGAGCGCTTTGAACACCGCATCCGCGTCGGCTGCCGTCGTGGCTAGGCCACCCGCTGGTCGGGGTGGGCGTCCTCGATGATGTGGAGCACGAGGTCGTGCTCGAGGTACGCCTTCAGGGCGCTGAGCACGAAGGTGAACCCCTCCGTCGAGGCCCCGACGTGATCGACGAGCGCGTCACCGTCGCCCCTGAGCCCGGTCTCGGTGATCTCGACGTAGGTCCCACGCACGCCGCGGTCGTCGAACCGGAACTCGACGTCGGTGGCCGCGTCGGGATCCTGGGTGTTCCAGCGGAAGGCGATGCGGCGGTTCTCCTCGACCTCGGCGACCACCACGTCGGTGTACACCCCATACATCTCCCAGTGCCAGCGCAGCGCCGCGCCGGGCGCCATCGGCCCTGTGCTCTTCGTGTACCAGAACCTGGTCGTGATGGCCGGGTCGCGAAGTGCCTCGAACGCGTGCTCAGGCGGTGTGCGTATCAGCAGGCCGACCCGGACCGACGGGACCCTGGTGAGCTTGAGATCGGACATGATGCCGTCCTCCTCTCTGGCCCCAGGATATGCAGCCGATCGGCTGCATATCAACCTTCGGACGGCGTCACCAGGATTTTGCAGTGCTGCTCCGGGTCGCCCAGGGCGTCGAAAGCCCAGGCCACGCGGTCGAGGCCGACCTCGGCGGTGATGATCGGAGCCACATCGATCTCGCCCTCCGCGATCGAGCGGAGGCAGGCGGCGAACTCCATGGGGTCGTAGCCGAGGGCGAACTGGAGGTTCAGCTCCTTGGAGATGCCGTAGTACGGCGTCATCGTGTCGTCCTCCATGCAGACACCGACCACCACCAGCCGGCTCTGGGGCGGGCACTGCCGCATGATGTCGTCGATGACGCCGGGGACGCCGATGGCCTCGAACGCCACGACCGGCCGGCCCCGGCCGACCCGGCCGTAGGCGGCCCACGCCGTCTCCTCGCGGGGATCGACCGCTTCGTCGGCGCCGAGGGTGACGGCGAGCGCTCGCCGGGCCGGGGAGAAGTCGGCGGCCACGATCGGCGCCACGCCCTTGAGCTTGAGCGCGGCGATCACCGCGAGCCCCACCGGGCCGGCGCCGAGCACGACCGCGCCGTCGGCCGAGCCGATCTGGGAGCGGTTCACGGCGTGCAGGCCGACGGCCATCGGTTCGGTCAGGGCCGCGTGGCTCGCCGCCAGGCCGTTGGGCACCTCCAGCAGCAAGGGAGCGCTGAGCAGCATCCGCTCGGCGTAGCCGCCGAGCACCTCGTTGCTGTAGACGATGGGCCGGATGGCCGACGCGCTGGCCAGGATCGGGATCGACGTGACCAGCGTGCCGGGCGGGAACGTCGCCGTGTCCGGACCGGTGTCCAGGATCTCGGCCGCGAACTCGTGGCCCATGTACACGTCGCGCTCGAGGTCGAGCTCGGGCTGGGGCCCGCCGAGCTCGGGCATCCCCTCCATCTGCCGGCCCACCTCGACCGCGCGGTGGCCGTGGCGGGCGAAATGGAGGTCGGAGCCGCAGATCCCGCAGGCCCGCACCTCGACGAGCACCTGGCCGGGGTCCGGGACCGGCTCGGCCACGTCGTCCCGCACCACCATCTCGCCCCGGTTGAGTACGGCCGCACGCATCTTGCCCCCTAGCTGAGAGAACCGACACTGATATCGGTACCACCGACGTTGTCGGCAGGCAAAGGCAGCCTTACCACGCCGCTATGGGTTGTCGTGCGTATCGACACAACCCGTGGCATCCGCTAGGTTCCGACAGCGATGTCGGAAACCGGCCTGGGGGGGTGATCGTCGTCGGCGGAGGCATCGGAGGCCTGGGGAGCGCCCTCGCACTGGCCCGGGCCGGCCACCGGGTGACCCTGCTCGAACGCGACCGTGTCCCGACCGCCGCCGATCCCGCCGAGGCGTTCGAGGTCGAACGGCGCGGGGCGCCGCAGTCGCACCAGACCCACGGCTTCCTCGCCCGCATCCAGGTGCTGCTGCGCGACCGGTTCCCGGACGTGATGGCCGACCTGCTCGCGCGCGGGTGCACCACGATGTCGTCGACCGCCAACCTCGGCGAGCCGCGGCCGGGCGACGAGGACCTGGCGGTCCTGATCGTGAGGCGCACGACCCTCGACTGGGTGCTGCGCCAGGCGGTCCTGGCCCAGCCCGGCATCGAGCTCCGCAGCGGCGTCGCGGTCACCGGCCTGATCGCCGATCCGGCCCCAGCGGCGGACGGGCCGCCGGCCGTGCGGGGCGTCCGCCTGCGGGGCGGCTCCACCCTCGAGGCCGGCCTCGTGGTGGTGGCCGGGGGCCGGCGCTCGCCGCTGCCCACCTGGCTGGCGGACGCCGGCGTGACCATCCCCGAGGAGGTGGTCGAGAGCGGCCTGATGTACTTCACCCGCTGGTACCGGTTCCCCGATGGCCCCCAGGCGCTGGAGGACCCCAAGCTGGGCGGGGACCTCGGCTACGTGAAGTTCCTCGGCGTCCCCGGCGACGGCGAGACCTTGTCGGTGACCCTGGCCGTGCGCACCCGGGACCGCGAGCTGCGGGCGGCCCTGGCCGCTCCGGATCGCTTCGACCTGGCCTGCCGGATGCTTCCCGGTCCCGACGGGTTCTTCGCCGGGGGCCCGCTCGAGCCCCTGACCGGGGTCATGCCGATGGGCGGCCTGCTGAACCGCCTGCGCCGCTTCGTCGACGGCGGCGGGCGGCCGCTCGTGGTCGATGTGCACGCGGTCGGCGACGCCCACACCTGCACGAACCCTCTGTACGGCCGGGGCTGCAGCTTGGCGATGGTCCAGGCGGTGCTGCTGGCCGACGCGCTGGCCGACCACCCCGACGACCCCGTCGCCCGGGCTGCGGCCTACGAGGCGGCCTGCGCCCGCGAGGTCGAGCCCTGGTACCACCAGGCGGTCGAGTTCGACCGGGCGGGCGCCGATCCCACCGGGCGAGGGGGCGGAGCCGGGCTGGCCGGGTCCGAGCAGGGCCGGGCCATGGCCGCGGTGTTCGCGGCCGCCGCCACCGATCCGGTCATCGGCCGGGCGCTGGTGCGGTCCTGGAACCTGCTGACCACCCCGGCCGAGATGATGGGCGACCCCGAGCTGATGGCCCGCATGGCGGAGGTCATGGCCCATCCCGAGGACTATCCGCTGCCCACGCCGGTGGGCCCCACCCGCGAGGAGCTGCTCGCCGCCCTCGCCGCCCCCGAGGAGGCCCTCCATGCCTGATCGTGAGGTCAGCTCCCGAACGCTGTCCACCAACGGCGTCGAGCTCCACCTGGTCGAAGCCGGGGAGGGCCCGGTCGTGCTGCTGGCCCACGGGTTTCCCGAGCTGGCGTACTCGTGGCGCCACCAGCTGCCGGCCCTCGCCGAGGCCGGCTACCGGGTCGTCGCTCCCGACCAGCGGGGCTACGGCCGGTCGAGCCGGCCCGAGGCGATCGAGGACTACGACATCCACCACCTGGTCGGTGACCTGATAGGCGTGCTCGACGACCTGGAGGCCGACCAGGCGGTGGTGGTCGGCCACGACTGGGGCTCGATGGTGGTCAGCTACCTGACGATGCTCCACCCGAAGCGAGTGCGCGGGCTCGTGAACCTGAGCGTGCCTCACCTGACCCGGGGTGGCGCGGCCCCGATCGCGGCGATGCAGCAGGCCATCGGCGACAACTTCTTCTACATCCTCTACTTCCAGCAGCCGGGCGTCGCCGACGCCGAGCTGGGCGCCGACCCGGCCCGCACCATGCGCCGCATGCTGGCCGGCGCCGCGTGGCGACCCGAGGCCCCGCCCGACCCGTCCGTGTTCGCCAACGACGGGCGCGGCTTCGTCGAGCGGATGCCGGAGCCCGAGAGCCTGCCGGCCTGGCTGGCACCCGCCGAGCTCGACCACTACGTCGAGGAGTTCCGCCGCACCGGCTTCACCGGCGGGCTGAACTGGTACCGCAACTTCGACCGGAACTGGGAGACCACGGCCGAGCTCGACGGAGCCGTCGTGAAGGTGCCGTCGCTGTTCGTGGGCGGGGCCCTCGACCCGGTCCTGCTCATGTCGCCGCCCGGCGTCGCCCACCCGTCGTTGTCGGACCACCGGGGCGACGTCGTGGTCGCCGACGCCGGCCACTGGGTCCAGCAGGAAGCCCCCGGCGAGGTGAACGCGGCCCTCATCGGCTTCCTCGACGACGTCTGCCGCGACAGGAGCTGAGATGCCCGCAGCCTGGCCCCTCCGTTTCGGCGTCTTCTTCGCGCCGTTCCATCCCGTCGGCCAGAGCCCCACCCTGGCGCTGGAGTACGACCTGGAGCGGACCGTCGCCCTCGACCGGCTGGGGTACGACGAGGCCTGGTTCGGCGAGCACCACTCCGGGGGCTACGAGATCATCGCCTCCCCGGAGATGTTCATCGTCGCCGCGGCCGAGCGGACCAAGCACATCCGGCTGGGCACCGGCGTGACCTCGCTGCCGTACCACCACCCGTGGCTGGTGGCCGACCGCTGGGTGCTGCTCGACCACCTGACCCGCGGCCGTGCCATCCTCGGCGCCGGCCCCGGCGCCCTGCCGAGCGACGCCTTCGTCATGGGCATCGACCCCGTGAAGCAGCGCCCGATGATGGAGGAGGCGCTCGACGCCATCCTCGCCCTGTTCCGCGGCGACGAGCCGGTCGACCGCGAGACCGACTGGTTCACCATGCGGGAGGCCCGGCTGCAGGTCCGCCCGTACACGAGCCCGCATCCCGAGGTGGCGGTGGCGGCGATGGTGACGCCGTCGGGCCCGCGCCTGGCCGGCCAGCAGGGCGTGTCGTTGCTGTCGCTGTCGATGTCGGTGGCCGAGGGGTTCGCCGCCATCGGCCAGGCGTGGGGTGTGGTGGAGGAGCAGGCCGACCGGCAGGGGCGCCCAGCCCCCGACCGCCGGAGCTGGCGGGTGCTCGGCGCCATGCACATCGCCGAGACCCGGGACCAGGCCATCGAGGACTGCACCTACGGCCTCCACGACTTCGCCGCCTACTTCGGCGGCGGGGCGGGGTTCGTGCCGCTCGCCGCCAACGTCGACGGCCGGCCGGCCACGCCGCGGGCGATGGCCGAGGCCTACGCCGAGTCGGGCCAGGCCGTCATCGGCACGCCCGACGACGCCATCGCCTACATCGAGCGGCTGCTGGACCAGTCCGGCGGCTTTGGCACGTTCCTCCTGCTGGGCCACGACTGGGCCTCACCCGAGCGCACCCTGAACAGCTACCGGCTGTTCGCCCGGGAAGTGATTCCCCATTTCACCGGCCAGCTCGCCGCCCCCCGGACGTCACACGAGTGGGCGACCGGCAAGCGCAACGAGCTGTTCGGCCGCGCCGGGCAGGCCATGCTCAACGCCATCACCTCCCACGTCGAGGAGAAGGCCGCCGCCTCCGAGAGCGGGTCGCGCTGAGTCGCGACCTGGAGTCGTTCCGCGCCGAGGCGGTCGCCTTCCTGGCCGAGGCGCAGGCCACCGGCGTCGCCTGTCCCGGCTACGGCGCCATCCTGCCGCCGGCCCTGCACGACCGGGCGCGGGCCTGGCAGCGGCACCTGGCGGACGCCGGTTTCGCCGGCCTGCACTGGCCGGCCGAGTACGGCGGGCGAGGGCTCAGCCGGGGCCACACCGCGGTGTGGCTGGAGGAGTGCGCCCGGGCCCAGGTCTCGCCCTACCTCAACCTCCAGGGCCTGGTGCTGGCGAGCGAGGCCATCCTCCGCTCGGGCACCGAGGAGCAGCGGCGGCGGTTCCTCCCGCCGACGCTGACCGGCGAGCTGCTGTGGTGCCAGCTGTTCTCCGAGCCCGGCGCCGGCTCGGACCTGACCAGCCTGACGACCTCGGCCGTGGCCGACGGCGACCGCTATGTGATCGACGGGAACAAGATCTGGTCGTCGAACGCCCAGATCGCCGAGTACGCCATCCTGCTGGCCCGCACCGACCCAGGGCAGCGGGGCCACCGGGGGATCTCGTGCTTCCTGCTCGACATGGCCACACCGGGCGTCGACGTGCGGCCCATCCGGCAGATGACGGGGGATCAGGAGTTCTGCGAGGTGTTCCTCGACGGCGTCGCGGTGCCCGTCGAGTCCCGGCTCGGGCCCGAGCACGAGGGCTGGCGGGTGGGCACGGAGGTGCTGCTCGACGAGCGCGGGTCGGGGGCCGCGGGGCTGGTGAGCCTGGAGCGCCGGCTCGACCACCTGCGCTCGCTGGCCGGACACGACTTCGTGCCGCGGGACGCCGTGCTGCGGCTCTACGTCCGGGGCCAGGCCCTCCGGATGCTCCTGCTGCGGGGCGGCGCGGGCGGCCCGGCGGCGTCGTCGTCGGCCAAGCTGCTGCGCACCGAGCTGGAGTTCGACATCGAGCTCGCCCTGGCGTCGCTGCGAGGCGCAGATGCGCTGCTCGCCGGCCCGGCCACGGACCGGTTCCTCTACGCCCCCGGGATGCGCATCGCCGGCGGTACCAGCGAGATCCAGCGCAACATCATCGGCGAGCGCGTGCTCGGCCTGCCCCGCGAGCCGCGCTAACCGGGCGGAACCGGGCAGATCCAGAGCGGGGCCGGGGACGAGGCCCGCACGTGCCAGCGGGGAGCCGCTTCGTCGGGAAGCATCTCGATCCGGGTGGCCCCGTGGGGCGCGACGAGCAGTGACGGTGCGACCGGGAAGCTGTCGGCGAAGCGGCGGGCTGCGAGCGTCACGGCCTCGTCCGTCGCGACGATCCGCTTCGCGGTGCCCGGCCGCAGGTCGAGGATCGTCTCGCGGGTCAGCTCGCGGCAGCCGGAGGTGTCGACGGGAGCGGGCGTGCCTTGCAGCTCGAGGCCCGCGAGGACGGCGTCGCCTCGCTGCCGGGCCGGCTCCGGGAGGCTCGGGAGCCGGGCGGCCGGATCCCCGACGGGAGAGCTGCCGACGACATCGATGGCCCGGAAGTAGTCGCCGGCCCTGATCTGGGGGGCGCCGTCGGGCATCGGGACGAGGTCGGGATCGGCGTAGGGCCGTCCGAGCTCGAGGGCGGCCGTCGCCGCGAGGACGTCGTGAGAGTTGCTGCGCAGGCCGTCGCCTTGGGTCAGCAGCTCGCTGCCGCCCCGCCACAAGCAGAAGGCGACGACCGCCACCGCGGGCACGCGCCACCAGCCGGCCAGCCGCCGGCCGCGGCACAGCTCGACCGCGAGCAGCAGCAGGATCGGCGCTCCGATCTCGATGTAGCGGCTGGCCGACGGGACGTCCGTGTGCGGCCCGGTGGAGCGGGAGGCGCCGGTCAGCGTCCAGAACAGGACGCCCGCGACCAGGAGGCCGGCCAGCCGCGGCGTCGCCCGGCCTTGGACAACGGCGACGCCGATCCCGATGGCGAGGGCGGCGAGCAGGGCCCAGCCCCAGGCCGGGCCCAGCACGGCCAGCCCGCCGGCCGAGGCCGCCGCCGCCCGCAGCGCCCACCACGGCGCGCCCCGGACGCCGGCGGCGGTGAGCCCGCTCTCGCCGTAGCCGGCGTACATGAGGGCGAAGGCGGCCAGGGGGGCCGCGGGCACCCACCAGCTTCGCCACCGCCGGCCGGCGGCCAGCTCGGCGCTGACGGCCACCGCGAACACGGGACCGATGGAGAAGCTGGCAACGGCGACGACCAGCGCGGCGCAGGCGACCGCATCGGCGCCGCGGCTGTCCCGGTCGAGCGCGAGCCACGCGACGAGCCCGCCCAACACCGCGACGGTCACCGAAAGCTGGATGCCCCACAGCAAGGTCTGCCAGGCAGCGCCGAGCCCGAGGAACAGGGCGGCCACGCACGCCGCGCCGGCGTCGCCGACCCGAGCCCGGGCGAGCCGGAACAGCACCCACGCGCCGGCCACGTGCGCGGCGGCGGTGACCAACCGCACCGGCCAGGCGTAGGTGAAGCCGATCAGCTCGAACTGGAGCCGGTACAACGCCACCGGCAGGGGCATCAGGTGCCCGTTGTGCGGGCGGAACAGCGTGTCCAAGCCGCCTTCGGCGCGGTGCTGCACCCAGTCCCAGTCGTCGAAGAAGAACGTGCGGCCCCGCCCCGCGTACATCAGGAAGGCGAGCGCGCCGATGGCGACGGCCGCCTGCATACCGATCCCCGCGACATCGCCGGTACGCGACCGCGCCGGGGCGGCCTCGGTGTCCAACCTCTCGGCCCCGGCTTGATCCAGCACGCGGCCGGGATCGTAGGGCGGAATTTCACGCAACTAATGGTTGCGTGTTGTCCATCCTGCCGCTACCGTCACACGCAACCAAACGTTGCGTTGCAGGAGGCCGGCCATGGAGTTCGGGACGATCGAGCGTGAGATCTACATCGAGGCGGATCCCGAGGTCGTCTTCGAGGTGGTCAGCAGCCCCGACCATCTCGAGCAGTGGTGGCCCGACGAGGCACGCTACGACCCGGTGCCCGGGGCGACCGGCGACATCGTGTTCGGCGAGCGGGACGCGGGCGGGACGGTCGTCCAGTTCGCGGTCGTCGACGCCGAGCCGCCGCGGACGTTCTCGTTCCGCTGGACCCAGCCGGCCGACGAGCCGGCCGTGGAGGGCAACTCGCTGCTGGTCACCTTCGAGCTGACCCCGTCCCGGGGCGGCACGTTGCTGAAGATGACCGAGAGCGGCTTCCGCGAGATGGGCTGGGAGGCCGCCCTGCTCGAGCAGCAGTACCTGGAGCACGCCACCGGCTGGGACTTCTACCTGCCCCGGCTGGCGCCCTATGTGGCATCGCTGGAGGTGCGCCCGTGAGCGCGGCGGTCGCCGAGCGGATCGACGACGACCTTTGGTCGGCGATCGGCGACCCGACCCGGCGGCGGATGCTCGACCTGCTGCTCGTCGACGGCGACGGCACCGCCACCACGCTGAGCGGCCAGCTGCCGGTGACCCGGCAGGCGGTGGCCAAGCAGCTCGGTGTCCTCGACCGGGTGGGCCTGGTGCGGGCGACGCCGGCCGGGCGTGAGAAGCGCTACCGGGTGGACGACGCCCAGCTGGCCCGGGCCGTGGCCCAGCTGAGCGCGGTCGGCGCCGCCTGGGACGCCCGCCTGCAGCGCATCAAGCGGATCGCGGAGGCGATCCAACGCAGCCAAGACGGCTGATCACCAAGCAAAGGAGCAAACAATGGTGGACATCCTGCACCGGGTCGGGGTCGACAACGCTTCGCCCGAGAAGGT
>DASRJN010000025.1:0-4215 GCA_035649455.1 Acidimicrobiales bacterium | reverse complement strand
GATGGTCAAAGATCGGGGCCCCGATGCTGCTCACCCTCACCACGACCCACGAGCCGGCCACCGACCTGGGGTTCCTGCTGCACAAGCACCCGGACCGGGTGCACAGCAAGGACCTCGCGTTCGGTCGCGCCCACGTCGTGTTCCCCGAGGCCACGGCCCAGCGATGTACCGCCGCGCTGGTGGTGGAGGTCGATCCGGTCGGCCTGGTGCGGGGGCGCAAGGGTGGCCCGCCCGGCGCCGGCCGCTCGCTCGACCACTACGTGAACGACCGTCCGTATGCCGCCTCGTCGTTCCTCTCCGTCGCGCTCAACGGCCTGCTCGGCACCGCCCTCGGCGGCCGCAGCCGCGAGCGGCCCGAGCTGGCCGAGACCGCCATCCCGCTGCGGGCGCACCTGCCGGTCGTGCCCGTGCGGGGCGGCGCAGGGCTGCTCCGCCGGCTGTTCGATCCGCTGGGCTACGAGGTCACCGCCGCGCCTCTGCCGCTCGACGAGACCATCCCGGCGTGGGGCGACAGCCGCTACCTCGACGTCACCCTGGCCGCCACCACCCGGCTGCGTGATCTGCTGGAGCACCTGTTCGTCCTGCTCCCGGTGCTCGACGACGACAAGCACTACTGGGTCTCCTCCGACGAGGTCGACAAGCTGCTGCGCCGCGCGGGCGCCTGGCTGCCGGCCCACCCCGAGCGCGACCTGATCACCCGCCGCTACCTGCGCCACGACCGCCGGCTCACACGCGACGCCCTGGCCCGCCTGCTGGCCGACGACGACGGCGCGGACGATCCCGACGCGGCCGACGTCGCCCAGGACCGCGAGGAGGAGGCGGTCGAGCGGCCGCTCAGCCTGGCCGAGCAGCGCCAGTCCGCGGTGGTGGACCAGATCGTCGCCGCCGGTGCCCGCCGCGTCGTCGACCTCGGCTGCGGCGACGGCCGCCTGGTCCAGCGCATCCTGCGGGACACCCAGGTCGACCACGTGCTCGGCCTCGACGTGTCCCACCGGGCGCTGGAGGCCGCGGCCCGCCGCCTCCACCTCGACACCATGGCACCCCGCCAGCGCGCCCGGGTCGAGCTGGTCCAGGGCGCGCTCACCTATAGGGACACGCGCCTGGCCGGCTACGACGTCGCCACCGTCGTCGAGGTGATCGAGCACCTCGATCCCGGCCGGCTCGGCGCCTTCGAGAGCGCGCTGTTCGGGCACGCCCGCCCGGCGGCCGTGGTCGTGACCACGCCCAACATCGAGTACAACGCGCGGTTCACAAGCCTGCCCGCAGGCCAGCTGCGGCACCGCGACCATCGCTTCGAATGGAACCGGGCCGAGTTCTCGGACTGGGCCGCGGCGGTCGCCGGCCGGCACGGCTACACGGTCGAGCACGCCGGGATCGGTCCAGGGGACCCCGACGTCGGCGCGCCCACCCAGATGGCGGTGTTCCAGCGATGACCCTCGCCATCCCCGAGGTCTGCCTCGTCGCCCTGGTCGGCGTGTCCGGCGCCGGCAAGTCCACGTTCGCGGCGCGCCACTTCCGGCCCACGGAGGTCATCTCCTCGGACTTCTGCCGCGGGCTGGTGTCGGACGACGAGACCGACCAGAGCGCCACCAAGGCCGCCTTCGAGGTCCTCCACTTCATCGCCGCCCAGCGGCTGGACGCCCAGCGGCTCACGGTGGTCGACGCCACCAACGTCGAGCGTCACGCCCGCCAGGCGCTGGTGGCCCTGGCCAAGCGCCATCACACCCTGGCCGTGGCCATCGTGCTCGACGTGCCCGAGGCGGTCTGCGTGGAGCGGAACGCGGCCCGGCCGGAGCGCGACTTCGGCCTCCACGTGCTGCGCAACCAGCGCCGGGCGCTGCGCCGGTCGATGAACGCGATCCGCAAGGAGGGCTTCCACCGGGTCCACTACCTGACCAGCGTCGACGCCATCGCAGCCGCCACCATCGAGCGCCAGCCCCTGTGGACGGACCGGCGCCGCGACCACGGGCCGTTCGACATCGTGGGCGATGTCCACGGCTGCTACGACGAGCTTGCTGCACTGCTGGGCGAGCTGGGCTACGTGGTGCGCGATGACGGAACCGGCGCCCACCACCCCGACGGCCGGCGCATCGTGTTCGTGGGCGACCTCGTGGACCGGGGCCCGGCGACGCCCGCGGTGCTGCGCCTCGTGATGGGCATGGTGGCCGCCGGTGACGCCCTGTGCATCGCGGGCAACCACGAGGCCAAGCTGCTGCGCGCCCTGCGGGGAGCCGACGTCACCACCGGCCACGGGCTGGCCGAGTCGCTGGCCCAGCTGGACGCCGAGGCGCCGGAGTTCCGCCAGGAGGTCGTCGGGTTCATCGACGGCCTGGTCAGCCACTACGTGCTCGACGGCGGCCGGCTGGTCGTGGCCCACGCCGGCCTGCGCGAGGAGCTGCAGGGCCGCGCCTCGGGCGTGGTGCGGGCCTTCGCCCTCTATGGCGACACCACCGGCGAGACCGACGAGTTCGGACTGCCCGTCCGCTATCCGTGGGCCGAGGACTACCGCGGCGCGGCCACGGTCGTCTACGGCCACACCCCGGTCCCCGAGGCCGCCTGGCTCAACCGCACCATCTGCATCGACACCGGCTGCGTTTTCGGCGGCCGGCTCACCGCCCTGCGCTATCCCGAGCGCGAGCTGGTGTCGGTGGCTGCGGCCCGGGTCTACCGCGAGCCGGTCCGGCCCCTGGCTCCGGCGGCGGCTTCGGGCGCGGACGGCCGCACCGGCGCCGAGCTCGACCTGGGCGATGTGCTGGGGAGACGCATCATCGACACCCGCCTCCACGGGACGCTCACCATCCGGGAGGAGAACGCGGCGGCGGCGCTGGAGGTCATGAGCCGCTTCGCAGCCGACCCTCGCTGGCTCGTCTACCTCCCGCCGACGATGGCGCCCACCGCCACCACCGCGGTCGAGGGCCTGCTGGAGCACCCGGCCGAGGCGTTGGCCTGGTTCCGCCGTGACGGTGTGGACCGGGTGGTGTGCGAGGAGAAGCACATGGGCTCTCGCGCCGTGGTCGTCGTCGGCCGAGACCCGGATGTGGCCGCCCGCCGCTTCGGGATCGACGCCGGCCCCGCGGCCGGCCTCGTGACCACCCGGACGGGCCGCGCCTTCCTCGCGCACGCCGCCCAGGAGCAGGCTCTGCTCGACAAGGTGCGCGCCGCGCTCGACGCCACCGGCCTGTGGGACGAGCTCGCCAGCGACTGGCTGATCCTCGACGCCGAGCTGCTCCCGTGGTCGGCCAAGGCGGAGGACCTGTTGCGGCACCAGTACGCCGCGGTCGGCGCCGCCGCGACCGCCACGCTCGCGGCCGAGGCCGCCGTCCTCGACGCCGCGGTGGCCCGAGGCGTGGACGTCGACGACCTGGCCGCCCGCACCCGCGACCGGCAGGCCATGGCCACCGGGTACGTCGACGCCTACCGGCGCTATTGCTGGCCGGTGGCGTCGGTGGACGACCTGCGGCTGGCCCCGTTCCAGGTACTGGCGGGGGAGGGGCGGGTCCACGCCCTCACCGCCCATCCGTGGCACCTGGACGTGGCCCGCCGCCTGGCCGAAGCCGACCCCGGGACGTTCCGGCCGACCGCCTCGATCACCGTCGCGCTCGACGACCCCGCGGCCGAGGCCGAGGCCGTCGCCTGGTGGGAGGACCTGACCGGCCGGGGCGGTGAGGGCATGGTGGTCAAGCCCGTCGACGTCGTCCACCAGGCCCCGTTGGGCCTCGTCCAGCCCGGGATCAAGTGCCGCGGCCGCGAGTACCTGCGCATCATCTACGGCCCCGAGTACACCGCCGACGCCAACCTGGCCCGCCTCCGCGCCCGCGGCCTCGGCCACAAGCGCTCGCTGGCCCTACGCGAGTTCGCACTCGGCATCGAAGCCCTGGAGCGGTTCGTGGCCGGCGAGCCCCTCTACCGCGTCCACGAGTGCGTCTTCGGCGTCCTCGCCCTGGAGAGCGAACCCGTGGACCCCCGCCTCTAGGGCTCGGCCCTAGGACTGCTTGCGGGCGCGGGGTTTGGGGACCTTGGGCGGGAGCTCGCCCGCGGCGGCCAGGGCTTCGGCCACCCACGGGCGGGCCTCGTCGACGGTCCAGTCGGAAGGCAGGGTGACGTAACCGCCCATGGGCCGGTCCTCGGGGCCGAAGGGTCCCGTGCCGGGCACGGCCAGCAGGCGGGTGCGGGACTCGTCGTCGGGCAGCTTCACGCCGATCTGCTCGCCGAACA
>DASRJN010000024.1:0-10955 GCA_035649455.1 Acidimicrobiales bacterium | reverse complement strand
CGGCGTTGGTCACCAGGATGTCGACCCCGCCCAGCGCGGCGGCCGCGTCGGTCACGAATCCTGTTGCCCCCGCGACGGTCGACACGTCCGCCACCACGCCTGTCACGGCCGCGCCACTGCGGGCGTCGGCCTGCAGCCCGGCCACGGCGGCGTCGACCCGCTCGGCCTCGCGGCCACAAATGGCCACATCGACGCCCTCGCGCACCAGGGCCCGGGCACACCCCAGGCCCAGCCCGGCGGAAGCGGCGGCCACGGCCGCCCGGCGTCCCTCGATGCCCAGGTCCACGGGCGCAGAGGCTACCCGGACGGATTTCGGTGTAGCGCCGCCGCGAGCGGGTAGCTGGGCGTGCAGCAGAGCCCACGCACAACCGCGGAGGCACCCGTGCGCACGTCCATGACCGCCCTCGACTCGACTGCCCAGTCGTCGCCGACCGACGAGCCGGACCGGCGCGAAGATGGGGAGCGGTTCCGGCGCTACCGGGCCACCGGCGACCGCCAGCTGCGCAACGAGCTGATCGAGGACCACCGCTGGCTGGCCCTCCACTGCGCCAAGCGCTTCGCCAACAAGGGCGAGCCGCTCGACGACCTGATCCAGGTCGCCCTGCTCGGCGTGCTCAAGGCGGTCGAGCGCTTCGATCCCGACTTCGGCGCCACCTTCGCCACCTTCGCCGTGCCCACCATCACCGGTGAGCTGCGGCGCCACTTCCGGGACACCACCTGGGCGGTGCACGTGCCCCGCCGGGCCAAGGACCTCCAGCACACCGTCAAGGTGGCGGTGAACGAGCTGGGCCAGATGCTGGGGCGCTCCCCGACCGTGGACGAGATCGCGGGCCACGCCGGGGTCCCGGTGGAGGAAGTGCTCGACGCGCTGGAAGCGGCCCGCTGCTACCGCAAGACCCCCCTGGCCGCGACCAGCGATGACGGTGAGGTGGACGACCTCACCACGCTCGGCGGGCCCGACAGCTCCCTCGACGCGGTCGACGCCACCGCCACGGTGCAGCGCCTGCTGGCCGAGCTGCCCGCCCGCGAGCGGCGCATCGTCGAGCTGCGGTATATGGGCGGCCTCACCCAGTCCCAGATCGCCGACCTCGTCGGCGTGAGCCAGGTGCAGGTGTCCCGCCTCCTGCGGGCCAGCCTCGCCAAGCTGCGGGACACCCTGGCGGACGTCGCTGGAACCTGTGCGGTGTGACATGACCTGGTGCCAGCTCATTGCCTTCGACAACTCGCCCGAGCGGGTCCTGCTCGACATCATCCCGCTGGAGACGCTGGTCATCGACGGCGCCGTGATCCCGCGCGGGATGCCGCTGTCCATGAGCTTCCTGCCCAGCGACGACCCGATCGAGCACACCGAGATGGTGGCGTTGTTCGATCGCTGGATGGACAACGACGGGTTGCTTGGCCTGGACGTGGACACCGCGTCCGAGATCGGCGGCTTCCGTTACGTGTTCACCCACGAGAACGAACAGCTGGTCCTCGACGTCCGCACCTGAGAAGGACGCCACTGCCGCGGGTGAGCGCCGCCCGCGGCGGGTACACCTCCGCCGGTGATGTGGGCCGCCACCAGCTTCGATCTGGATGCCGACGTGGTCGTGCGCCTGCTGGGCGCGGCCGTGCTCGGCGGCTTGGTGGGCATCGAGCGGGAGGCGAGCGACCAGCCCGCGGGCCTGCGCACTCACATCGCAGTGGCGCTGGGCGCGTCCCTGTTCGGGGTGGTCTCCACGCTCGGGTTCCTGGAGTTCGACCAGGTGCGGGCCAACTCCACCGTGCAGGTGGACGTCTCGCGGGTGGCGTCCAACGTGGCGGTCGGGATCGGCTTCCTGGGCGCCGGGGTGATCTTCCGCCAGGGCAGCACCATCCGGAACCTGACGACGGCGGCCAGTCTGTGGGTGGTGGCCGCTGTCGGCCTGGCCTGCGGGGTGGGCGATGTGACCACCGCCGCCATCGCCACTGTCGTGCTGCTGGGCAGCCTGGTGCTGCTGCGCCCGATCCGCTCGCTCATCCGGCGGCATTGGGCCACGACCTCGACCGTGGTCACAGTCGAGCTGGCGGCGGGCGTGGAGTCGGACGAGGTGATCGACCTGTTCGACGGGAGTGCAGCCGTCGAGACCTCGCAGTTCCGGGTGCGCAAAGAGGAAGGGCGTATGGTGCTGGTCAGCTCCGTGAGCGGCCCGCCCCACGACGTGCGACGCTGGGTGTCCCACCTGGCGGCCCGCCCGGAGATCGAGTCCGTCAGTGAGGAATGAGCCGATGGGAGACCCTCCATGACCGATTCGCAGGAGTCGATCGTCGTCGCCAGCCGCCGGGAAGGGCCCAAGGCGATCGTCGAGCTCTCAGGAGAGCTCGATCTGCACTCGTCGCCGCAGCTCAGCGCGATGGTCGACGACCTGCTGGCCGAGTCGCCCAGCGTCGTCGAGATCGATGCCGCCGGCCTGACCTTCGCCGACTCGGCCGGGCTGCGGGCCCTGCTGGTGGCCCACAGCGACGCCAGCCGGCGGGGTGTGACACTGCGGCTGAGCCGGGTGTCCGATCAGCTGGACCGGCTGCTGGAGATGACCGGCCTGCGTGAGACCCTGCTCGGCGCCGCGTAGCTAGCCGACCCGCGCATCCTGTCGTCGCCTAGCCGACCCGCGCATCCTGTCGTCGCCTAGCCGACCCGCGCATCCTGTCGTCGCCTAGCCGACTCCGCCCCCGCGGACGACCTTGCGGGCGCGGAAGGACACGCTGTCGCCGTCGCGGGTGAGCTCGTGGCCGTCGGTGACGACGTCCAGGATCTGGCGGGACAACGTGAGGCGCTCCTCGTCGATCGAATCGGTGGGCGCGCCCCGGGTCGTGCCCACCACCACGAGGACGTCGCGCCCCAGCTCGAAGGTGAGGCGCACGACCTCGCCGTCGCCCAGCTCGATGAGCGTGGCGCACAGCTCGTCCACGGCTATCCGGAAGTCCTCGACCTCCTCGAGGGGCAGGCCAGAGGTCGTCGCCACCCCACTCGCCATCAGGCGCGCCAGACGCATGTACCGGCTGTCCGGCGGGAGTGACAGTTCGACGCGGCCACCGAGGGGCTCCATGGTCCTTCCTTCCGCCGTCGGGTTATGCGTACCCCCGGGCGAGGCGGCTAGACCGCCGAGTCCGGTCCCGCCGCTCATCGTCCCTCCAGCACCACGACGGCGCCTCCCCCCGGCAGGGGGTAGATGCTGGCGTTCTCGTCGCCCGCCGGGGGCGCGCCGGTGCCCATCTCGTCGAGGCGGGCGGAGACCAGGTCGAACAGGTCGTCGGTCAGCGCCGACGACAGCGGCTTGCCCACGGCCGCCCCGTCGATCTGCCCGGCCGCGGCCCGGCTCAGGCCGCGGATGCGCCGGTCATCGTCGACCACCAGGACTGCCACGTTCGTCGCGTCCAGCAGCACGTCGACGACGCTCTCCAGCTCGTCGGCCAGGGCCCGGCTGTCCGCCAGCGCGGCGGCAAGCTGCTCGACCTCCTCGGTCGAGGCCTCGAGCCTCGCCCTAAGATCGGCGATCAGCTGGCTCGGATCGGTCATGGGTGCACCGCAGCGGATCCTAGGGGCCGGGGACTCGACCAGCCCTACCCCGGGCCGCACGCTGCCAGTCCGCCGCCGCCGGGTGTACGACGGGCGACGGGCGGGAACGGAGGAATGGTGACGAAGGCCACCCTCGCCCGTGAGCTGCGCCGGGGTCGCCGTGCCCTCGGGGCGTCCGACATCGCGTCGGACCATGCCCGCGCCCTGCTCACCATCCCGATCGACAAGGTCGAGCGGAGATGGCTCGCCGGGGCGGCGGTGCGTCCTGCGGTCGACGCCGAGCTGTGGCGCTTGCATGTCCGCTATGCCCGGGATCGGGACGAGCAGACCCTCGTCACCCTGGTCGAGCGCTACCGGCCCCACGCCGAGGCCCAGGCCCGCCGCCACTACCGCCGGGGCGAGCCCATCGACGATCTCACCCAGGTGGCCTACGAGGCGCTGATGCAGGCCTTGCAGCGTTTCGACCCCGACCGGGCCAAGCCCTTCCTGGCCTTCGCCAAGCCCACGATCGTCGGCTCGCTCCGCCGCCACTTCCGCGACGCGGGCTGGGCCATCCGGGTCCCCCGCCGGGTGCACGAGCTGGCGAGCCCGGTGCGGGACGCGCAGGAGCTGCTGACCCACGACCTCGGCCGGCCCCCCTCCCCGGGCGAGGTCGCCGACTTCATCGGGGTCGACGAGCACGAGGTGCTCGATGCCCTGCAGGCGGAGGAGGCCCGCGTGACCACCTCGCTCGACGCCCCCGATCCCGCCAGCGGGCTCCAGGCGGAGCAGGTGATCGGCCGGCCCGACCGGGGCTTCGTCGGCATCGAGAACCGCACCGCCCTGCTCCAGAGCCTGGACCGCCTGTCGGACGACGACCGCGCCCTGCTGCAGATGTACTTCATGCACGAGCGCACGCAGTCCGAGATCGCCGAGGTGCTGGGCTGCAGCCAGATGCAGGTGTCACGCCTGCTGCGCCGGGCGGTCCGCCAGCTCCGGCGCCACATGCTCGAGACGTGACGTGGGCGCGAGCGCTCGAGGGCCTCGCCGCCGACCTGAATCTCGCCGACGAGGCGACACGATTCCGTTAGCCGCGGGCGCCGGCGGGTAGTCCTGGCAGCGTCAGGACGATTCTCACCTGGGGAGCGTGACGCGATGGCGTGGATCAACCGCAAGGACCGTACGACGTACTCATGGAGCGATGTCCCGGCCGAGGTGCTGCCCAACGACCGCGAGATGAAGTCAGCGCTCGTGCACCGGCTCCAGGAGAACCCGTACACCGAGGACGCCGAGATCCGAGTGGACGTGGACCACCGCGTGATCGTGCTGGGGGGCGAGGTGGGGACACCGATCGCCAAGCGCGTCGCGGGGGACGACGCCTGGGACATCCCGGGCGTCCTCGACGTGAGCAACCAGCTGGTGGTGGCGGGCGAGCTGGTCCGCGCCTAGAGCCGTGATCGGCCAGCCGACCCCAGCTAGAGCCAAGGCCGGCCGAGGTCGTGCAGCGACTCGGCCAGCAGGCTGAGCAGCACCCACGCGGTGCCGATCAGAAGCGTCAGCGCTACGGCCGTCAGCGCGAACCGGCGCGCAAGCCGCCGATGACGCGGCGGCCGTAGCGGGGCGACCAGGGCCTCGAAGGCGGCGTCCCAGTCGATCGTCCCTTCTTCACTCGCCACGGGTACCTCCCCCCAACGCCCGTTCATGTGTCGTCGGTCACACTACTTGTCTACGCCGTATGGTGCAGGCGACAGTGGCGCACCCGGCACCGGGCGGCCGGCGAGAAGGGGGACGCATGACGACTGACGGCGACGCGCCGGGGGGCCGGGAGGTCGCGGAGGTCGCGGAGATGTCGCGGTCCAGCCGCGACCACAAGGAGGTGCGGGCCCGGTTGGAGCGCTGGCTCGCCGGGCGCCTGCCCGAAGGCGCGGCGCCGCGCATCACCGGCCTGCAGTCGACCGCGGCCACCGGCATGTCCAACGAGACGCTGCTGCTGACGGCCTCCTGGCAGGAGGGCGGCCGCTCGCGTGACGAGCGGTTGGTGGCCCGCCTGGCCCCGGACCCGGGCGACGTGCCCGTCTTCCCCCGCTACGACCTGGACCGGCAGTACGAGGTCATCCGCCTGGTCGGCGAGCTGAGCGACGTGCCGGTGCCGCCGGTGTGGTGGTCCGAGCCGGACCCGGCCGCCATCGGCACGCCGTTCTTCGTGATGGGCCACGTCGACGGCCGCGTGCCCCCGGATGTCATGCCCTACACCTTCGGCGACAACTGGCTGCACGACGCCGGCCCCGACGACCAGCGCTTCCTCCAGGACGCCACGGTCAGCGTGCTGGCCCGGCTGCACGCGGTGGAGGACCCCGAGGCTCGCTTCGCCTTCCTCCGCCCCGACCAGCCGGGCGACACGCCCCTGCGCCGCCGGGTGGCGGCCGCCCGGGCCTGGTACGACTTCGCCGCCGCCGACGGGTTCCCGTCTCCCCTGGTGGAGCGGGGCTTCGCCTGGCTCGACGCCCACTGGCCCCGCGACGAGGGCGAGACGGTGCTCAGCTGGGGCGACTCCCGCATCGGCAACGTCCTCTACGACGGCTTCGCCCCCGCCGCGGTGCTCGACTGGGAGATGGCCACGCTCGGGCCCCGCGAGCTGGACCTCGGGTGGCTGATCTACGGCCACCGGATCTTCAACGACCTCGCCGGCACGTTCGGCCTGCCTGGGATGCCGGACTTCATGCGGGCCGAGGACGTGGCCGCGCAGTACGAGGCGCTCACCGGGCACCGGCTGGGCGACCTGGCCTTCTACGGCACCCTGGCGGCGCTGCAGTACGCCACCGTGTTCCTCCGCACCGGGGCCCGCTCGGTGCACTTCGGCGAGCAGGAGCCGCCCGCGGAGGTCGACGACCTGATCTACAACCGGGAACCGCTCGAGCACATGCTGGCCGGGGAGTATTGGACATGACCTTCCCCGTGCCCCTCGACGAGTACGCCGTCCACCAGACGCCCCTGTCGCTGCGCTACGTCGGCACCAGCGACCGCAACTTCTACGATCGCGCCTACTTCAATGCGCACGACCGCACCGGTGACATCTTCCTGGTCACCGGGCTGGGGGTGTACCCCAACCTGCGGGTGATGGACGCCTACGCCACGGTCCGGCGGGGCGACCGGCAGTGGACCGTGCGCTGCTCCGACGCCCTGGACGACGAGCGCCTCGCCCCCACCATCGGTCCCTACCGGGTCGAGGTGCAGGAGCCGTTGCATCGCATCCGGCTGATCTGCGACGGCGACGACCACGGGCTCGGCTTCGACCTGGTGTGGGAGGGCTCGTTCCCCGCGGTGATGGAGCAGCACCACGTCATGCGGGCGGGCACCCGGGCCATCCTCGATGCCTCCCGCTTCGCCCAGGTCGGCACCTGGTCGGGCCATCTGCGAGTCGACGGGGACGAGATCGCGGTCTCGCCGGAGGTGTGGGTGGGCACTCGGGACCGCTCTTGGGGCATCCGCCCGGTCGGCGAGGGCGAGCCCGCGGGCCGCCCGGCCGACGACCCCACCGCCGGGCTGTGGTGGCTGTACGTGCCGCTGCGCTTCGACGACCACGCGGTGCTGATCATCGTGCAGGAGCAGCCCGACGGGTTCCGCACCCTCAACGACGCCACCCGGGTGTGGCCCGACGGGCGGATCGAGCAGCTGGGCTGGCCCGAGGTCGAGATCACCTACCGTTCCGGCACCCGGCTGCCGGAACGGGGCACGCTGCACCTGACCGAGCGGGGCGGCAAGCCGCTGACCATCGACGTGACCGTGCTCGGCCACGTGGCCCTGCACGTCGGCGCCGGCTACGGCGGCGACCCTGACTGGGGGCACGGCCAGTGGCGAGGCGCGGGGTGGGTCGAGGGCGCGGTCTACGACCTGACCGACCCGGCCATCCAGGCCCGGATGCCGTTCGGCGTGATCGACCACGTGGCCCGGGCGACCTGTGATGGGGTCGAGGGCTGGGGCCTGTTCGAGCACGGCAGCCTCGGGCGCCACGATCCTTCCGGCTTCTCGGGCTGGGACTCGGTGGCGCCCTGACATGCACGTCCGGCTCGCCAAGCCCGAAGACCTCCGCGCCATCACCGCCCTGACGCGCGCCCACCGTGCCTGCCTGGCGGAGTGGTCACCGACCTGGTGGCGGCCGGGGCCGCACGCCGACGAGATGCACGCGGCCTGGCTCGGCCACCTGGTCACGGCGGACGGCCCGGTGATGTGGGTGGTGGAGCACGAGGGCGAGGCGGTGGCGTGTGCCGTGGCCATGCCCCAGCCGGGCCAGTGGTTCGTCGACGACGTCGCGGTGGCGGACGGCCGGGCCTGGCCCGCCCTGCTGGCCGCGGTCGAGGAGCGTCCCGCGCTGACCTGCGTGGCCACCGCCGACACGGCCCGGGCGGCCTACTGCCGTGAGGCCGGGCTCACGTGGGTGTCGAGCTGCTGGATCGGTCCCGCGGCACCGTCGGGGTCGCCGGAGGGCACCGTGAGGCCGCGGGACGACGAGGCCGGCTGGCCCGCCCACCCGCCTCACACGTTCGGCGCCCTCGGCCCTTGGCTCGCGTTCGGCGACGAGGCGGGCGGCCTGGTCGTGGCGTCGCGGTCGTTGACCGCGCCGCCCGTCTACGACTCCAGTGCCGGCACGGTGGCCGTGGTCGACCGGCTCACCGGCCGTGACCGGGCCGGCCTGCTGGCCCACGCACGGTCCGCGATCGCGGCGCGCGGCGACGTGCTGGTGGCCGTGGTGGCCGACGCGGGCGACACCGAGGGCGCCGGCATCCTGGCCGGCGCGGGGCTGACCCGGACGATCGACATCTACGCCTGGCCCTGAGCCCCGGCCCCGCGCGCATCGCCTCCGCATAAGGTCGCCCCATGACCGAGCCCTCCGGACGCATCGCCAAGCTCGTCGCCGAACTCACCCTCGACGAGAAGGCCGCGCTGACCGCGGGCGTCGACATGTGGACCACCGCGGCCGTGCCCCGGTTGGGCATCCCCGCCGTGCGCCTGACCGACGGGCCCAACGGGGCTCGGGGCACGGTGATGGGGCCGGCCGGTCCCACCGCCACGTGCCTGCCGTGTGGTTCGGCCCTGGGCGCCACCTGGAGCACGGAAACGGTCGCCGAGGTGGGCGCGGTCATCGGGGCGGAGGCCCGGACGAAGGGGGCGCGGGTGCTGCTGGCACCCACGGTCAACATCCACCGCTCGCCCCTCGCCGGCCGCAACTTCGAGTGCTACTCGGAGGACCCGGTGCTGGCCGGCCGGCTGGCCGTGGCCTACATCCAGGGCGCCCAGGACCAGGGCGTGGCCACCACGGTCAAGCACTTCGTGGGCAACGACGCCGAGACCGAGCGGTACACGATGAGCTCGGACATCGACGAGCGGGCCCTGCACGAGATCTACCTGAGGCCCTTCGAGCTGGCGGTGCGCGAGGGCGGCTCGCTGGGGATCATGACCAGCTACAACCGGGTCAACGGCCGCTGGTGCACCGAGCAGCCCGAGCTGCTGGGCGGCATCCTGCGCGACGAGTGGGGCTTCGACGGCTTCGTGGTCACCGACTGGTTCGGCGTCACCGGCACCGCGGCCTCGGCCGAGGCGGGCGTCGACCTGGAGATGCCCGGACCGGCGCGGGCCTTCGGCGCCGCCCTGGCCGACGCGGTGCGGGCGGGCACGGTGGACGAGGTACGGGTCGACGCCCAGGTCACCCGGCTGCTCACCGTGTTCGAGCGGATCGGCGCGCTGGACGACTCCGAGCCGGGCGAGGACCGCTCGGTCGACGACCCCGTCCACGCCGCCGTGGCCCGCCGGGCCGCGGCCGATGCCATGGTCCTGCTGGCCAACGACGGGCTGCTCCCCCTCGACCGCGAGCTGCTGCGGAGCGTGGCCGTCATCGGTCCCAACGCCACCCGCCCCGCGGTCATGGGCGGGGGCTCGGCCGCCGTGCGGACACCCCGCATCACGTCGCCACTGGATGCGCTGCGGGCCGCGCTGGGCGGGAGCGTCAGCCTCGTCCACGAGCCGGGCTGCACCAACCGCAAGGCCGCGCCGCCGCTCGGCGGCGAGGGCACGGAGGCGCCCGGAGAGGGCCGGCCGGGCCTGGCGGTGGACTGGTTCGCCAACCCGGATCTGGCCGGCGATCCGGTTCACCACTCACACACCCCCGCGGCCGAGCTGGTCGCGTTCCAGCCCCCGGTCCCCGGCCTGGTGCCCGGCGGCTGGTCCCTGCGAGCCCACACGGTCGTGACGCCCACGCTCAGCGGCCCGCATCAGGTCAGCCTGATCCAGGCGGGCCGGGCGCGGGTGATCGTGGGTGGCCGCACGGTCATCGACGGATTCACCGACCCTCCGCCCCGGGGCACGGCCATGTACGGCATGGGCAGCGTGGAGGTGACGGCCCCGGTCGACCTGGAGGCGGGCACGACGGTCGAGGTCACCGTCGAGTTCACGACCCGGGCGGGCCGCGACGGCGGCGGGCTGCGCATCGGCTGGGAGCCCCCCGAGCCGCCCGACATGCTCGACCGGGCCGTCACCGCCGCGGCGGCGGCCGATGCCGTGGTGCTGGTGGTCGGGACGTCGGGCGAATGGGAGACCGAAGGCCACGACCGCACCGCCATGCAGCTACCCGGTCGCCAAGACGAGCTGGTTCGCGCGGTCCTGGCCGCCAACCCGGCCACGGTGGTCGTGGTCAACACCGGCGCGCCGGTGACGCTGGACTGGGCCCCCGATGCCGGGGCCGTGCTGCAGACGTGGTTCGGCGGCCAGGAGATGGGCGCCGCGCTCGCCGAGGTGCTGCTGGGCGAGGCCGAGCCCGCCGGGCGGCTGCCCACCACGCTGCCGCTGCGGCTGGAGCACAACCCGTCCTACGGCAACTTCCCGGGCGAGGCCGGCCACGTGCGCTACGGCGAGGGCATCCTCGTGGGCTATCGCTGGTACGAGGCCCGCGGCCTGCCCGTCCGGTTCCCGTTCGGCCACGGCGGCTCGTACACGACTTGGCAGCTGAGCCCGCCCACGCCGGACGCCGCCAGCTTCCGGCCCGGCGACAGGCTGGCCATGCAGGTGCCCGTGACGAACACCGGGGCCCGGCGGGGCGCGCAGGTGGTGCAGTGCTACGTCGCACCGCCGGCCGCCCCGGTGGTGCGCCCGCCCCAGGAGCTCGCCGCCTTCGCCAAGGTGTGGCTCGACCCGGGTGAGACCGCGACGGTCGAGCTGGTCCTCGACGAGCGCGCCTTCGCCTACTGGGCCCCCGGCCAGCCCGAGCGGGCCGAAGTGGCGGCCCGGGCGTCGCACGTGCCCATGACCCGCCGGGCCGGCGACGCGGGAGGCCCGGGCTGGCGCGTCGACCCCGGCCGCTACCAGCTGCGCGTCGGCACCAGCTCTGTCGACATCGCGCACGTCGTGCCGGTCGACGTCGCCACCGCGTGACGGGCTAGGCCCAGATGGC